>JAEUQE010000249.1 GCA_016789785.1 Bryobacterales bacterium | reverse complement strand
GCCGGGATTCATCGCCAGATAGCCACCGTCGATCGCATACCAGCCGAGCGGCAGTTCCACCAGCGTGCCGCGCGGCGTGCGATGCAGGAATGTGCGCGCGTGATTCCCTGATCCCATCACGTAGTCGACCGGCTTCTCCAGCACATTCGTCTCGCCACCCGCGGCGTCGAGTTGGTGGCGCCGCTGATAGAAGCGCCCGTCGCGTTCGAGAATCGTGAAGTGGCTTTGTGACGCGGCGTGCCAGTAGCTTCCGGTGGCGACCGTCGCCGCGGATGGCCGGTAGAAGGCGCGGCCCATGCCGGTCTTCCGGTACGACTCCCAGATCGTGCGATGACAGCCCGCACAGGTCGCGGCGGGCGCGTAGGCATGCGTGTTCGTGGGCGCATTCTGCGCGAGTGCAAGATAGAGCACACCGGCGGGAACCAGGATCGCGGAGAGAGTGGCGAGGCGGAGCCGGTGCATGCAGCGTCTGGAGGAAAGTGTCTCACATCAGAGTTACGCCATTCCTCGCACCATCAGGTCGAAATACATCGGACGCAGCACGTGGCGCTTGAGAATCCAGCCGGCGCGATGCTCCCTGCCCGGGTCAATCCATGGCAGGGTCGGCATGGGCTTCTTATCGTAGTCAAACTCCGCCATCAATACCTTGCCATACTCGGTGACAAACGGACATGCCGTGTATCCGTTGTAAGTCGCGGGCATCCGCCGGTTCTCCATGGTGGCGATGAGATTCGCGGCAACCACGGGCGCCTGCATCCGGATGGCCGCCGACGTCTTACTGGTGGGAATGCCCGCCACGTCGCCAACGACAAAAACGTTCTTGAATCGCGTGTGCACCAGCGTCGACTTATCGGCGGGAACCCAATCGGCCTGCTTTCCGGTGGCTTCGTCGAAGGCCAGCGGCGAATCGATGACAAACTTCGGCGCGCTCATGGGCGGAACAATGTGGAGAAAGTCGAAATCCCGGGTGACTAACTCGATCTTGACCGAAGGCTCGCCGGGCGCGGGCGATACGACCTTGGTGTGTTTCTCGAAAGTAACTCGTTTGGCGTGCGTATCCACGGCCTTCACGCGATGGTTCAGGGTAATGGGAATCGCACGCTCGGAATAAATCTCTTCCAGACGTTTGCGGAAGGGCTGGACCTCGAATAAGTGATCCGTGGCCGTGTAGAGCTGGAAATCGACGCGATTGCGCGTGCCCTGGCGGCGGCAGTAATCCTCGGCCATCATGTTGATCTTCTTCGGTGCACCGCCGCACTTGAGCTTCGTCCAGGTATCGGTGAAGTAGGCGCGGCCGCCGGTCTGGGCGAGCTTCCGGATTGCCTGCCAGCACTCCTGCGCACTTCGAAAATCGTAAATGCAGTGGACGTTTCCCTGCCCCAGTTGGTCGCGGGTGATCCCTTCGGTGGAATTGAAGTGCATCTCAAGGCCGGGAGCAAGAACGAGATAGTCATACTCAACCACCTTGTTCGATGAGGTGGTGATGCGGTTCCGCTCGGGCTCGATCCCAACCACGCTTTCCCGAAGCCACTTCACGCCGCTGGGCATTAACGACGACTGTTCGCGCTGCACTTCGTTGGCGTCGAATTCCCCGCAAGCGATGAGCGTGAATCCGGGCTGATAGAAGTGGGTGGTGGCGGGATCGACGACGGTGATATCGGGCTGCGCAAGTTCGCGATTCAAACGGGCCGCGATGTCGAGTCCCGCGGCGCCGCCGCCGATGATCACGATCTTGCCCTTGGCGTAACTGGAGGGGATCCGAAGCCGGTACGCTCCGGCAAGCACCAGGCCAGCGCCTGCGACGCCCGCCGCTTGAAGTATTCGTCTACGCGAATAGCGCTGAGCCATGGCACTCCTTCTTCGCAGCCACCCGAGTTTCGGTCCCGGGGAACACGGGCGCGAATACCATGTCTATCATAGGCAACCGCTGTCCCGCCGGCCTGCGCTTGGAATATGATAGTGCCACGATGCGACCCCTCTTTTGCCTGATGATGCTATGCCTGCCCGCGCTGGTCAACGCGCAGTCGATCTTCGGCTCGCTCCAGGGCTCGGTCAGTGATGAATCCGGCGCGGCGATTCCAGGCGCCGCCATTACGCTTCGCAACACAAACACGGGCGTCACGGTCAACACGCGAACCAACGACACTGGTCTCTATTTTGTTGGCGAGGTCAGGCCTGGCAGCTACGAACTCTCCGTGGAGGCGAGCGGCTTTCAGAAGCATCTGCGCAAAGGGATCACGCTGCGAGTGGAGGACCGTCTGCGAGTCGACGTCTTGATGAAGGTTGGACAGGTGAATGAATCCGTGGAGGTGACCGCCGAAGCCCAGCAGATCCAGACCGAGAACAATACGCTTGGCCGCGTAATGGAGGAGGGCACCATCAAGCAACTCCCGTTGCGCGGGCGCAATGCGTTCGAACTTGTGCTGCTGACGCCGGGTGCGCAACAGCGCGGCGATGATGAGCAGCCGCGGCTGAGTGGCGGGCGCGCGCGCACCGGCGAGTTTGTGCTGGATGGCGGATCGATCACCACACCGCGCCGGGGCCAGTTGTTCACCCAACCGAACCTGGATGCGATTCAGGAGTTCAAGGTGCAGACCAACGGATTGTCGGCGGAGTTCGGCCGTACAGTGGGAGGCGTGGTGAACGCGACGCTGAAGTCCGGCACAAATCGCTTCTCGGGGAATCTGTTCGAGTTTCACCGCAACAATAGCATCAACGCGCGCAACTTCTTTGCGCCACGGAATCCAAAGCTGATTCAGAATCAATTCGGCGGTATGGTTGGCGGCCCGATTCGCAAGGACCGGCTCTTCTTCTTTGGCGACTTCGAGAGCTTCCGCCAGCGCGAAGAGACGGTGTTCAATCTCAACGTGCCGACGGCCGCCATGAAGCGTGGCGATTTCGCGGGCATGGCCAACCTGTTCGACCCGGGCACCACGCGGCCGGGCGCGAACAATCGCCTCACGCGCGATCCTTTTGCCGGCAACGTGATCCCGGCGAGCCGCTTCGATGCACCGGGTCCGCGGCTGGTGTCGCTCTATCCCGAGCCCACAAGAGGCGGGCTGGTGCAGAATTTCCAGCGGCTGATTCCGAATGGCACCAACAACAACAAGTGGGACACACGCATTGACTGGCGCGCCTCCGAGCGCGATTTCGTATTCGGCCGCTACTCCTGGGATCACCAGTACAGCGACACACCGCGGCCCTTCCCAGGTTCGAGCAACGGCGCCGCCAACGGCAATTTCAACCGCTACATGACCGGCGCCATCAGTTGGACCCGCACGCTCACTCCAACGCTGTTGAACGATGCGCGAGTGTCGTTCTTCCGCGGCATTCAGGAGCGGCTCCTGAGTCTCGGCGCAGGCGATCAACTCGGAATTCCGAACCTCAATCTCGTTGGACTGCCGCAAGTGGCGGTGGCGGGGTTCGCCGGCCTTGGCGACGCACAGGCATTCAATCCCGTCGAGAACCAGTATCAGGTCCAGAACATTACCACACTGGTGCGCGGCAAGCATATCTGGAAGGCAGGCGTAGACTACCGGCAGTTTCCGATTAACGACTTACAGCTTCAGTTCACCGGAGAGTACGCGTTCGCCCCAAATCAGACAGCCGATCCGGCAAACCCCGGCACCACCGGAAATGCGCTGGCGAGCCTGCTGCTCGGGCAAGCGAACACGTTCAACAACAGCACCCTGCGCGGCCGATTCTATTACCGTTCCCAGTATCTGGGCCTGTTCGCGCAGGATGATTGGAAGATCACCCCGAGGCTGACGTTGAATCTTGGTCTGCGGTACGACGTGGAGCAGAATCCACGGGAGTTGCGCCAACAGGGCTCGAACTTCGATCTCGCCCAGGGCCGGCCCGTAACCATGACCGAGTTGGGCCGGAATTTCATTCAGTTTACGGACCGCGTGAATTTCGCGCCTCGCATCGGATTCGCATGGCGTCCTTTCGGGCTGAACAACACCGTGGTCCGATCGCACTATGGCATGTTCTTCACTCCGCTGACGGGCCGCGCGACGTCGGCCTTTGCGCGCTTTCCGGCGGACCAGCGGTTGGGCATCCAGAGCGACGGAGTGAACGCCGCGGTGGTGCTCTCTCGTACGCCGCCAATTGTTCCAAGCGCGGATGGCAAAGGCTTTGCCATCGATACGAAACTCGAGCGCGCCAAGCTCGGCAGCTTCCAGCAATGGAACTTCGACATACAGCACGAAGCACTCGGATTTCTGTGGCAGGCGTCGTATGCGGGCAGCGCCGGCCGCCATCTGATGATGAACCAGGATCACAACGTGATCCGGATTGAGGACGTGCAGCGGGCGGGCACGGGCACGCAAGCAATGCGTCCGTATCCGGATTACGGCTTCATTCTCTGCCACTGTGAGTTCCAGAACTCGAACTATCAGGCGCTGCAGCTTGGTCTGGAGCGGCGTTACCGGTCAGGGTTGTTTTTCTCAGTGAGTTACACGTTTTCGAAGTTTATGGATGCGAATGAGGATAACTTCTCGTCGATGTTTCCGATGGATCCATACAACTTAAGGCTGGAATACGGGCTCAGCCAGAGCCACTATCCGCATCGCTTCGTATCAGCGGTGGTGTACGATCTGCCTTTCGGGCGCGGGCGCAAGTGGATGCAGGCCGGACCGGCGTCCTGGATTCTGGGCGGATGGCAATTGAACAATATCCTTGCGCTCCAGAGTGGAGATCAGGTATGGATCACGCAGGCGGCGAACACCGCGCAAACGTTCAGCCGGCAGTTCCGGCCGAACTTGCTGCGAAATCCCCTGCTGCCCAAGGAGCAGCGCACGCTCGACCAATGGTTCGACCGGGCGGCGTTTCAGGCGCCTGCGCCGCGGACGCTCGGCAACAGCGCGAAGTTCCCTGGGATCGAGGGTCCGGGGCTGGCGAACCTGGATGTGTCGCTGGTGCGATTCGTACCCGTGCCCCTGCGCGAAGGGATGAAGTTCGAACTGCGCGGCGACTTCTTCAATGTGCTCAACCGCGTGAACTTCAGCGCGCCGGGCGGAACGCTCGGGACGCCAAATTTCGGCCGGATCACGGGCGCACGGCTCCCGCGAACGTTGCAAATCGGAATGAAGTTCTGGTTCTGATCCCGGCGGCGGGCAGATCATTCCAGATCCGCCCACCAACCGGAAGGTCGCTGCTACGGTTCGACAATCACCTTTCCCCGCATTGCCGGATGGATCGTGCAGCGAAACTCGAACTCCATGGGAGTGTCGAACTTGATCCCGACGCTGGCCCCCGCCCTGATCCGGCCGGTATCGCCGCCGTTGGGCGCGATGTCGGTGATCGTGTGCTCGGTTACGTCGTCGTTATAAAACGTCACCACCGATCCAGCCTTCACGCGCAGTTCTCCGGGAATAAATCGGTAATTCTGGATCACAGCGTCCGGCACCGCTCCGCTCGCGCCACTGAACTTGAGCCCCGCCCGCATCACATAGTCCTTCGATTGGCCGGCCTGCAAATGGCAAATCGCACAGCTTGCGGTATTCTGCGGCGCCGTTGCCACGCTCCCGTCGGGCCGGTACGACATGTACTCCCATTCGCCATTCCGGTTCGGTCCATAGGCTTCTCCAAACCCGCGCTCCTTGCGCATGACGAAGAGCGTCGGCGCAGCGGCGGGATCCTTCTGATAGCGGCCTTCGGCATCGAGAGTGGGCGCCGCTGGTGTCTGCAAAGCGCGCCATGTCTCCATCACCAGCACGGAGCCATAGGGATAGTTGAACTGGTTATCCGAGTTGGCTTCCAACGCCTTTTCGTTGGCATAGATGGTTCTCACCTGGCGTGTATCCGGGCGGTCAAAGACGTAAAGTTTCTGCCAGGACGCGTAGTCTTGTGGAAACCCTACCCGGTCCACCGTAGGCGCCGGTGGAGCTTGCCCCTGACTGGTGATGATTGCCCCCAAACAGACGACAGCGAGCGATGCGCAGCGAACGATCCTCATGAAAACTACCTTTCTGGAAGAAGAGTGAATTGGGGACTAGGCTAGCAGCCGGGTCTGCCTGATTCAATACCGCGCCGCGCACATTCCAATCACCCCGCAAGCCATTGTAAAGACTTACGTTATTGCCATACCGCACATCCTCCGCGGGATCGCTCTCCCCTTTTTCAAGAACCTCACCTGCCGGGAGCAGTGGCGATTGTGCCGGCGGGCCGCCCCTGGATCGAGCCCGGAACTTGGAGAATCTGAGAAAGAGGCGCCCCCGTCGAAACGGACGACTGGTGGGATGCCAGAAAAACTCGCCCCCCGGCGGCAATGCCGCCAGGTCAGCGAAGCATTCCCCGCGACGGAGCCGCGGACCGGAAGATCTCTTACCGCTCTCCCGCGTCGCCGGAAAAGAGCGAAACATCCTCCACTGAATCCCGAAATCCTCCCTCGATTTCAAGGAAAGCGGGGAATCGCTGTCGATCTCGACTGCCGGGCGGCGCTGAATCCGCAGATTCAAGCGATAGCCGATTGCAATTCGGACTCCGCAGTCTTATTCTATTCTTATACAGTAAAGCGCAGTTCTCTGACAGCGGGACTCCCGGCGAGTGCGGAGCTTGCGCGTCCAGAAGAAATTGGGATGGATCAGTGACGGAGGAAGGTACAACTCCCCCATCCGCGGATCGTGATACCGGTTCCGCGGGTACGCAGCCCGGCGTGGTTGCTATTGGATCTTCAGCGGGTGGATTGGAAGCACTTCGCGCCCTCATTCGCAATATCCCCGTGGCGGCGAATTATGCCTATATCGTCGCGCAACATCTTGCGCCTCAACATAAGTCGATGCTGACGGAGTTGCTCCGCCGCGAGACGGTGCTCCCGGTAACCGAGGTGGTTTCGGAACTGGAACTCCAACAGGGTCATATCTACATCACTCCCCCGAACGCGGATGTGGTCGTCTCCAACCGCACGTTGCGGTTGCAGCCGCCTGCCGGGCATGGACCGAAACCTTCCATCGACGCACTGCTGTTCTCCCTTGCGCAGGATACAGGTCCGTCATCGATTGCCGTGATCCTGTCAGGCAGCGGCAGCGACGGCGCCAAGGGCGTGCGCGCGATTCGGGAGGCCGGCGGATATGTCATCGCCCAAACCGCCGAAAATGCCCGCTACAGCAGTATGCCCGATGCGGCGCGATCCACGGGTTGCGTGGATGTGGTTCTCGACGCGGAGCAGATTGGTCCCCACCTTGGCCAATTGAGTTCCGGCGGAGTGCCGTTGCGGGTTCCGGAAATCAAAGCCGCTCCCGGCACCGAACTCGGCAGGATCCTTGCGGTCGTGTTGGAGAACGCGAACGTCGATTTCCGCGGCTACAAGACAAAGACCATCTTGCGCCGCGTTGGCCAGCGCATGGCGGCGTTGAACATCGGGGGAGTGTCCGACTACGTGCACTACATCGAGCGCGTCCCCGAGGAGTCGGCGCAACTGGCACAGTCGTGCATGATTTCGGTCACTGGCTTCTATCGCGACTATGAGGCTTTCGAAGAACTTGCTGCGATCCTCGCGGAACGCTTCGCCAGTCATCCCAAGGGTCAGGCAATCCGCGTGTGGGTGCCGGCCTGTGCCACTGGAGAAGAAGCCTACACACTCGCCATTGTCATGACCCGCTTGTTCCCTGGCCACCGGTTGCAGATCTTCGGTACCGATATCGACGAGGCCGCGATCCAGACGGCGCGGCGCGCATACTACGCCGGGTCGCATCTGCACGACGTGCCCGAAGCGCTCGTGAGCGAGTATTTTCGCCCGGGCGCCGGTGGTTACCAGCTTGAAAAGCGCGTGCGGGATCAGGTGATCTTCGCCCGCCACGATATCCTCCGCGACCCGCTCTTCATGAATCTCGATCTTGTCAGTTGCAGGAATTTCCTGATCTATCTGAAGAACAACCTGCAAGACGAGGCGTTGCGGCGGTTCCACTATGCGCTCAAGCCCGGCGGCCTTCTGTTTCTCGGGCGCTCGGAGTATGCCCGCGCGCCATTTTTTGAAACCCTGAGCCGGCGGAACAAGATCTTCGAGAACCGTGAGCACCAGGGAGACCGCAGGCACATTCCAGCCGAAACCCAGGTTGTCCGGCGAGACGGTGCGCCGCAGCTTCGCAATCAGGAACGGGACAGCGGAAGTGCGATGCAGCAGGCACTCTTGCGGACGTATGCCCCACCGGGCGTATTGGTGGACCATGCCTTCCGGATTATCGAGTCACATGGCGATGTCGGGAGAATTCTGACCCTGCAGATGGGCCGGCCCGATATGACGCTGTTCTCGCTGCTTCCCAAGCAGGCGGCGGCATCACTGCGCGCGCAACTGTACCGCGCGCGGCGGACTGCGCATACCATACGCGGCGTCCCCAGGCCAGTGGAAATCTCCGGACGCACGATATGGCTGCAAACCATCGTCACACCGATTGAGACGCACGCCGAACCGCTCTACCTGGTCGGTTTCATCGAGCACGCCCCGCCCCAGGGAGAGCAGGCTCTGGCCATCGCACGAGGCGAGGATCATCAGCAGCAGTTGGAACACGAACTCTCAAGTGCACGGGAGAACCTGCAATCCACGGTGGAGGAACTGGAGACATCCACCGAGGAACTGCAGTCACTCAACCAGGAGTTGCAATCGGCGAACGAGGAGTTACAGGCATCCAACGAAGAGTTACAAGCCTCGAACGAGGAGTTACATTCCGCCAATGAAGAACTGGTGACCGTCAATGAGGAACTGGAGCACAAATCGCAGGAGTTATCGCTGTTACTCACCGATTTCGAGAACATTCAGAACTCGATCGAGTCCCCGGTCCTCGTGGTAACGCCTCAAGTTGTGATTCGCCACCTCAATAGCGCCGCCATCCAGGAGTTGGGCCTGTCCGCGGATAGCATTGGCAGCCCGCTGGTGATTCCCGATGAACCCGCGGCGAGCACGGCGCTGGCGGCGCGTATCCAGAGAGTGGTCCTGGAAAAAACAACCATCGAGTTGAATACCCGGCTGTTGAAAAAGGACTTTCTGGTTCACATCCGGCCCTATATCTCCAATGACGGCGAGATCTCCGGAGTGGTGGTCAGTTTCCTCAACGTGACCAGCCTCCTTGGACTGTCGCGAAGGTTGAAGTCCTCGCAAAGCAAGCTGCGGCTCCTGGCGCAAAGGCAGCGGATGGTGATCGACTCCGTTCCTTCGGAAATCGCCGTGCTCGACGCGACGGGCAAGGTGGTCGCCGTGAACTCCGCATGGAGGCGATTTGCCACCCACAATGGCTTCCGTGAACGAAAACACGGAGTTGGCACAAACTACGTCGACATCTGCAGGCGGGCCACGGGACCGGAGAGTGACGGAGCCGCCGAAGTGGCGAACGGGTTGGAGCGGGTCCTGTCGGGCGAGGCCAAGAGCTTCCACTACGATTATTCCTGCCACACCCCGGAAGGCCGCCGCTGGTTTCGCGCGCTGATCACCGCCGCCGGCGACTCCAAGCGCGGCGGGGCCGTAGTGGTGCACCTCGACATCACCAACGAAGTGGAAATGTCGCGCACGATGTCCCGGCAGACTTCGGCCCTCCAATCCGCCGCGAACGCGATCTTCATTACCGACGCCGAGGGACAGATTGACTGGGTGAACGAGGCGTGTCTGCGCCTTTCCGGATATCTCGCGGAGGATTTACTCGGACTTACTCCGGAGATGATCGAAGCCCCGCATAATCCGCACGCCTTTCACGACCTGTTGCGCGAGTGCAAAAAACTGGGCCGGCCGTGGTCCGGCGAAATCGTCAACCGCACCAAATCGGGCCAGACTTACACGGTCCGCCAGACCATTACGCCCATTGCTTCCTCCGGCGGTGAACTTACTCACTTCGTGGTCGTGCAGGAAGACATCACCAGCCACAAGCAGGCCCAGGCGCAGGTGATGTACATGGCCGAACACGACGACCTGACGGGCCTCTGGAACCGCAAGACCTTCCAGGACCGCCTGAGCCAGGCGATCGTGCGGCAACAGCGCAAAAATGGCAGCATCGCCGTCCTGTTCCTCGATCTCGACAGGTTCAAGGACACCAACGATACGCTGGGACATCTGGCTGGCGACCAGATGCTGTTGGAAATCTCCAGGAGGGTCCGCCACAACCTGCCCGATGGCGCGGGGTTGGGACGCTTTGGCGGCGATGAGTTCGTCATCTTTCTCGAAGGCCCGGCGGACCGCGATCAGGTCACCTTCACGGTGGAACGCCTGCTCCGGTCGTTCTCCCAGCCCATCGACATCTCTGGCCGGCCGATGTTCATCTCGGCGTCCATCGGCGCCACAGTGTTTCCTCAGGACGGCACAAACTCCGAGCAGTTACTGCGCAACGCCGATCTGGCGATGTATCGCGCGAAGTCCGAGGGCCGGCGCGGCTACCGCTTCTATGACAGCACGCTCGAAGCGGAAATCAATCTGCGCGTCTCGATTGAACGCGACTTGAACCGCGCTCTCGGGACCAAGGAGATGTGGGTCGCCTACCAGCCGCAGTTCGACTTGCGCAACGGTAATCTCGTGGGCGCCGAGGCGCTCTTGCGCTGGGATCGCGTCTCGGAGCACAACATCACCATCGGGCAGGTGATTTCCGTCGCCGAAGAAGCAGGCCTCATTCTGCCCATCAGCCATTGGGTGCTGAAAGATGCTCTTGGCAGCCTGCATCGGTGGCACGCCGCCGGGCGCCCCATCCGGTTGTCAGTCAATCTCTCCGCCGTGCAGTTTCACCAGCAGGACGTCTTCGGAATTCTCACCGAATCGACCCGTGCCCGCGGCCTGCCCACTTGGGCGGTCAAGGCTGAAATCACCGAGAGCGTCCTGCTGCATAGTTCAGTCAGAGTGAGGGAAATTCTGCATGCCTTGCATGGGGCGGGATTCGGACTCGTCCTGGACGACTTCGGCACAGGTTACTCGTCACTTACCTATCTGCAGCAGTTTCCGATCGAAACCGTGAAAATTGATGCCTCGTTCCTGCGCGGGATTGGCCGCGACCGGAATGATGAGACAATTGTCACGGGCATCATTCGTATGGCGCATGCCTTGGGGCAGAGTGTGGTTGCCGAAGGCGTGGAGACACAGGAGCAACTCGAGTTTCTAAAGCATCAAGATTGCGACTTCGGACAGGGATTCCTGCTGGCCCGTCCGATGCCGGCGGCCGAGTTTGAGGAATTGCTGGCGAATTCGGCCACGCCTCCGCCCCCGCCCGTGAACAACGGCGAGAGGCCGAGAAGCCGTTCCGCAGCCGTCTAAGTCACTCTTGTTTGAACTGAGCTCAACGCTGAGCCGGGGCTGGCATTGATTCCGTGGCACGGCGAAGTGACGAGTGTGCCTTGACATTCCTCAGATTGACAATTGCACTCCGGCGCGGCCCGCATTAGCCGATGGCCAGGAGCATCGATATGTCCCTCAATTTGGTATTGCTGGCATACGGGCTGGCTTTCGTGCTCGCCCTGGCACTGCTCTCCGCGCTGCGTTCCCTGCACTGGTACTGGCACGCGATCTTTTTGGACGGTGCCACCGCGTGCCGACGCCCGGCATCCGCGTCAACCCCGTCGTGACCACGACCAACCGCCTCGTCCTCTGGATCGTGCCGAAAGACGAGCACTTCCCCCTCCCGTGCCTGCCACTTCAACGTCGGTGAGTCTCCCAAGGCGGCCCGACGAGAGCCTCGTGCTTAGATCCGCGGTGGGTGAAGCGGTGGGATGATGTCACGCCGGCCACGCCGGTATACTCGAAAGTCCCGAACATCGGTAGGGATGATCGGTATCGGCAATCCCGGTCACAGACGGGAGACCCTCGTGCACGAGGAAAGGTCCTTGGCCCCTTTGACGGATCCTGGCAGATGGAGAAAAGGCCGATGCTCCGATTTGCGCGCCAGATCGAGTTGATCCCGGACGATCGACTCGCCGCCCCCACACCCAGGTGGCTTGGTCCCGAGGGAGCAGATCAGCGTCAGGCTCCCGCAGCAACCACCGCCGCGCACCAAGTCTTCGCAACTGCCGGTGCACACCGGCCAGAACTACACAGGAATAATCTGCGCTGCCGGATCCAAACGTCGCAGGTCATTCGCATCGCTGGTTACGATGGGGTCTCGCCGCTCCCTCGCAAGGATCACCACCGACGCGTCGATCACGTCCGCCGATTGGGTGGCGCCGCAGAGTTCTCCACAGGCACGGGCAAGTTGCTCATCAAGGGGGACAACAGCCACCTCCTCGCACCGCAGGAACCGCGCCAACGTAACCTGCGCGCGGCCATCGCGCCACACTTGTCCCACGACGCCCGCAGGCACTCGAAAAGTCCGGCCTTGCACGAACGCCCGTTGAAGCAGTGCGATCATGCGTTTGTCACCGCGATCCAAGGCGATGAGCGCGCCGGTATCCAGCACTATCCCCGCTTTGGCGCGAGTACGCGTTCT
>JAEUQE010000248.1 GCA_016789785.1 Bryobacterales bacterium | reverse complement strand
AGGGCGCAGTTCCACAATGCCGGTACGGTTTTCCAGTGTCGTTGCATACAGCAACGATCCGCTGCGGGCAAGCCAGGTACCGAAAGGCGCAGCCTGGCCGTCGATGATCGGTGCGGACGGCGCCGCGGCCACAACCGTCTGTACACCGTTGTGCAGCCGCACGAGAGGATTGCGTTGCTCGGGGCGCTCATTGCCCAGGAAGTAAAGTGCGCCATCGTTGCTCACGGCAAGTGGCGTTCCAGTGAATGCGGGGAAAGGTCTGGCGCCCGTCTCGATGGTTCCATTCGCACGCACGGGATAGACCAGATTCGCAGTGAATGCTCCGGGCGAGCCATCGGCCAGCGCGAGCAGATTCACAGTGGCGACGAAGTTCTGGTTCACTGTGCGAATGATGCCATCGGGAGTGACAATGCGCAGATGGCGGCCTGAAAGATCCTTGATCCAGAACGAGCCGTCGCGAAATGGAAAGATCTCGCGAGGCGACGAGAGCGCGGCTTCCGTGGCGGGTCCATCATCGCCGGTGCGTCCCGCGGCTGCCGCAATGCGAGCCGATCCCGCCACCGTCTTCAGTACGCCATCCGAACCGAGCCGCCGTACGCGATTGTAGCCATCGGTGAGCATGAGGTCGCCGTTGTGAGCAAAAGCAATGCTCGCAATACTACCGAGATTCACATCGGCGGCCAGCCCTTCTTCCAGGTTGAAGCCAGGACGTCCCGAACCCGCTACCACTTCGATGCGCCCCTCCACAACGCGCATCACCCGGCCAGCCGAGCTGAAGTGCAATACGCCCGACGGCGAGAACGCCATTTGACCAACGGGGGGCAACGCAGTTTGCAGTGCGGGCCCAGGCTCCATGGTTTCCGCGCGGTCTCCATTGCCTGCTACGGTGACAATGCGCCCCGATGCGTCCACGCGCCGGATGCGATTCACTGTGTCGAAGAAGTAGGGTTCGTTGCGGGGAGAAAGCGCGAAAGCGAACACGGTGCTGCGGAACGTTGCCGACGCGAGTGCCCGCTCGCCCTCTTCTACTTTCGGAACGGGCTGCGACGGAGTGATCGGAATGAGGCGGCATTCCTGAGCCTGTAGAATGGCCCATACGAAAAACGCGGGAAGCGCAGTGTAGTTCGGACGAAAACGCATAGGGACCCTTACGACTTGTTTCGGCTATTGTACCGTGGCGGTGCGTGCGTGTGTGCTACGCTGTCATGGCCACTCACTGCGCTCTTTTGAATCCCGGACCGTGAGCACTACCCGCTTCGGAACCAAACGCGCGGCCTCGATCGTGAACAATACACTCAGCGTCTTGTTTACGCTGATCTTGTTGCGATGAGCCCCTTCCCACGCGCCGGCGGCGCAGTGCAGAGCTTTCCAATCAAACGCCGTGTGGTAATGATTGTGGTTCTTCGAAACCTTGTCGAGCGCTTCCCGCATCGCGCCAGCCGTGTCAACGCGCACCGGGCCCACGGGCGTGTCAAGCCAAGCCCAGGTGCTCACCAGTGGGTAGAGGACTCCGAAGTTCCGTTGCAGGACGAGCACCTTGCCATAGCCAGTGTCATGGATCTCGGGTGCCGGCATGTCGCCGCTCCATTTCAACAACGCCCGGTAGCGGCCATCGTTGCCTCGCGCCACCAGCACACCAGCGCACTCGTTCTCACCATCTCGATAGCGGATCATCTTGATGTCGTGAACACCGAGTGCGCCGAGGTCTTCGAAGAAAGCATTCAGTTGTACATTGGCCGATCGGAAACTCCAGCCCAACTCTCCCGCAAACCGATCCTTGCTTCGCAGCCAGTATTTGGCGTCTTTCAGGGTGTCGAGAGCCGCTGGTTCCGATGCCCCGCATTCGCCGCCCTTGCCTTCCACCCATGTCCACGCGATGCCCGGCTTCCCGAAACACGCCGGATCCTCGTCCACGGCTGCGAGCCGCATCGCCACAAGCAAGAGTGCTGCGAATGCCCGTCGCATACATCCACGATAGCGGCTCTGCCTCGCTCACACCAGCGGCTGAAGCTCTGCCAGCACCCTCGCCAGCGCCGCCTCATACAACGATCGATCCCACAGATCCATTCCGCTGAGAAACCGCGCGATGCGCTCGCCAATCGGGACCAGATCAGGGAACGCTTCGCGCGTTCGAGCATTCCACTCCGGCCACTCAGCCCACAGTTCCGCGTTCAGGCCGAGCGCACCGTCCACCCACAGGCTGACGGCTTGCGCCCGCTCGCAACCCACAACCGTCGCGCGGCCGGCGTCGCCGAGCTGCTTCAACCACGCCTGCTGATTGCGAATCCAGAAGCTCATGTCAAAGCCCCGGCGCTGCATCTCATGGCGAATCAGAACGTGCTGCACAATGTCGGCGGCGTGCGTCGCGATGCAGGCCCGCGGGCTCGATGGATCTGCATTCAACGAGCGGTAGCCAAGCGCGTTGAGCCACAAATGTCCGGCCTCATGCGCCAGCAACTGCTCGCGATGCGCCTCCCATTGATCCGCGAGCGCCATGTTCAACAGCACGAAATGAAAGCGCTGGCCATTGCGCTCCGTATTCACCGTCAGCGCATGTGCGCGAATGAGTTGCGCAACGAAGCTCTCCTGCATGAGCAACTCGCGGACAAGATCGCGCCCTGGAAAAAGCGGTGGAATGGAGATGGTGTTCTGCACGCGATCGGTCTCCACAGGCACAATCACCGCCCGCCCGCCCGAGAGTTCCTCAACCTCCGCGAGCCACGACGCAACCGTTGGCTTCATGAAACCTCGTGCCCCGCTTCGCGCAGTGCCGCCACAGCGGAAGGAAGCTGCTGCTCGCGGATCAGGATGTAGTCGGTATCGAATGTCGAGATGGCGAAAATGCTGATGCCTGCCTGAGCCAGCGGCGTTGCGATCGATGCCAGCACACCGACCAGCGAGAAGTCGAGAGGTCCAACCACCTTGAGCGCGCGGAAGCCACGCTCGGCATGAATCTCCGCGGGGATCTCGGATTCATCGCATACGATCGAGAGTTCGTCTTCGTTGCGCGTGATGGAACAGAATGCGCCTCGTGCCCACTCTGGCGGTGCCGCGTCAGGCGCGAGCCGGCAGATTGCAAGCGGTTCAGGTTGGATCTGGATCCGCAATCCAAGAGCTTAGCGCGTTCCGGCAGAGTGCAGGTTACGCTGACTCTTGCGAAGCATCAACACGACGGATACTACACCGCCGCCGCTCTCGGCGGCCTGCCCTTTTCGATGCAGACCCCGACCAGATCGGCCAGTGAAGCCTCGCCCACACACATCACGCTGTCCGCGCCTCCCCAGTAGATCTTCACCGTGCCGTCCGGCTCAGGAACCGCTCCACAACAGAACACGACGTTCGGAACGTATCCCGTGATCTCCCACGGCGCTTCGGGTTGGAGGATCCATTCGTCGCCGGCACCGAGGACGATCGAAGGATCCTGAAGGTCGTGAAGCGCAACACCAAGACGATACACTGCTCCGGCCATCGTTTGAAATACCCCGTGATAAATGGAGAGCCAACCCGCCGCGGTCTTGATCGGCGGCGCGCCTGGGCCGATCTTCGCCTCGTCCCAATGGTACGGCTGTGGCTGCATCACAAGCCTGGATTCTCCCCAGAACCGCAGATCCGGAGAATACGAGATCCAGATCGACCACGGAGCGATGCCCGAGTGCGGGCGATCCAATCTGGCATAAAGCCCGTTGAACGTCTCGGGAAACAGGACGGTGTTGCGGTAGTCGGCCTGGGTGATCAGCGAGATCCGTTCAACGCTGAGGAAATCAGTGGTTCTGGCGAGCCCCGTGCGCACTCCGTGAGAAGAGTAGGCGCTGTAGGTGATCAGATACTCACCGTTGACCAGCGTGATGCGAGGGTCTTCGACGCCGAACGCTTCCTCCCCCGCGAATGGGCCTGTGGTTGCAGGCGTCAGGAACGGCGCCTCATCAGCTTCAAAGTGATAGCCGTCCGCACTGCGGGCGAGGCCAAGAATTGACCTGCCCGTCCGCAGATGCGACCGAAACAACATGATGTACTCGTTGCCGTGTTTCACCACCGCCGCATTGTGAACGGTCTCGACCGGATAGGGAACGGCGGCCTTGGTGAGGATCGGGTTGTGGACATAGCGCCTGATGATCTCGGTTTTCATGACCAGCCTTCCATTTCGAATACTCGTTCGTAAGCCTGCTCGTAGCCCCGGACCATCGTTTCGGTCGAGAACCTCTGTGCCACGCGCTCGCGGCAGAGAGTTGCCGCGATCTCTCCAGTGCGCGCCACCGCTTCCACGGCTCCGCGGACGTCATGGACGAGGAATCCCGTCCTGCCATCCTCGATTACCTCCCGGCACGACCCCAGGTCCATGGCGATGACGGGAACACCGGCGGCGTTCGCTTCCGCCAATACAAGGCCGAAGCGTTCCGCCACGGTGTTCAGATGCAGCACGGCTCGAGCGCGGCGAAACAACTCATTCTTTCCGGCTACGTCCACCGCGCCCAAGTATCGAATCTGATCATCCAGCTCCGGCGCCACCTGCTCTTCGAAGTAGACACGGTCCTGGATGATGCCGGCGATGAGAAGAGGCAGGTTCACGGCCCGCGCCACGGCGATTGCCAGGTGCAATCCCTTGTCCGGGTGAATGCGGCCGAGAAAGACCAGATCCGTTCCCCGCTGGCGCTGGAGAGGGTAAAGGGACAGATCGATTCCGTTGTGAACCGTCGCCACATAGTTGAGCCCGGCCACGCGGTCCGAATTGCTAATCGAAACGAAATAGCCTCCGCCGTACTTGCGGTAAAGGGGCATGATCTGCGGGGAAGAGAAACCGTGAATTGTTGTGAGTACCGGTGTCCTCACCAAACGCGAATAAGTCAGCGCCATGAAGTCGTAGTGGCTATGAATCAAATCGAAAGCGGAAGCTTGTTCGAAGGCTTCGGAGATGTGCGTGTACTCCGACACCTTGGGATCAAGCGAGGAATCCTCCTCATAGCCGCGTTCCACCACCGAGTGGAGCTTTGCCCGCGTGACGGAGTCGCCGGTGGCAAATAGGGTCACTTCCCATCCACGCGCGACCAGCCCCTCCGCGATGTTGCTTGCCACTGTCTCCCACGCCCCGTAATGGCGTGGCGGCGTGCGCCATGCCACAGGCGACAGCACGGCGATACGGTTCCGCTTCCGGTAGATCGCGCTCACGGGCCAAGCGGCTCCATCGCCGCCAGCACGTCGTCCAGCGGGACCGTGGCGAAGCCCGTAGCCCGATCGGACAGCCCGTAGGGGATGACCAGGACACCGTTGTGAATCATGGCTCCGCAAGAATAGACCACATTCGGCACGTAACCCTCGCGTTCGCGGTGGTCGGGCTGAAGCAGAGGTTCCCGCAAGCATCCGATGATCACGCCAGGGTCGTCACGATCCAGGAGGAACGCACTGATGCAATACCGCCGCATGGGCCCCACACCGTGACTCAGCACCAGCCAGCCGGCACTGGTTTCCATGGGAGAGCCACAGTTCCCAATCTGAATCAACTCCCATGGGGCCGATGGCCTCATCAGTACTTGCCTCTCGTTCCAGAAGTGGACGTTGTCTGAATACATGATCGAGATGCTCTCGTTGTCCTGGCGGGAGAGCATGGCGAAGCGTCCGTTGATTCTCCTCGGAAACAGAGCCATGCCCTTGTTCTGCGCGGCGGGGCCGTTCAGTGTGATGAACCGGAACCTCGCGAAGTCCGCCGTCTCCACGAGTTCGGGAACGACAGCCCTTCCATCAAAGGCGGTGAAGGTCGCATAGTAAATGCCTGCGCCATCCTCGTCGCGAAAGTGGACGAAACGTGCGTCCTCAATCCCGTTGCGCTGCGATGGCGTGGCGGGGAACAGGATTCTCTCGGAGAGCTGCTGGTCAGGCCGGAATTGTACTTCGTAGTTCGATCGCGCCAACGCCCAGATGCCATCCGCGGTGACCTTGTCCTCATGCAGCAGGCCTTGCGCCAGTTCTGCCTGATGAAGGCGGATATCAAGGGTGGCGCGAAGTTCATCCAGCGAGAAAGTCTCCCGCAGCATCCCCATTACTTCGTTGACGAAGTTGCCCGTGAGTCCCATCTCCCGAAGCCTCCTTGCGAAGAGGCCGTTTTCGTACACCGGGTTCGGGATCTGGCGCGCTTCGGTCAACATGCCCGCGGGCGTGACTAGATCGATCCTGTGATCCGAGTGGATGGTGCCGCAGCGAAAAGTGACGGAAGAGATGTGGCCTTCGCCAGTGGCGCGCAGGCTCAGAACGATTCGCACCGCGCCGTCGGGAACGCCGCTCTGATCCGGATGCGGCACCAGCGACGGATTGAACAAGGCGGCCGACTCCACGGCATACTCCGCCAGGAAGTAAGCGCCGATGAGGAGCCGCTGCGTTTCCGAAGGCGTAACGCCTTGTGGCAGATATTCCCGGACTTGCTCAAAGCGCTCGCGCATGATGGCGGACAGATGCTGATGGCGGGATGCAAAGCCGGCAAGCACCTCCGCCAGTAGCTCGTGCGCCTGCTCTTCGGGGATCGCCAGGACCCGGGCCGCGATGTCGCGCATCCGGCCAGCATCGCCGGGAACGAAGGGGCGCAACAGCACTCTGGACGGATCGGGCGTCAATAAGATGTTGGTTCGAGTCACGGAAACATGCGTCATTGGATACTCACGCCTCAATGGCCACCGGTTCCTTGAAGCTGGTCACCATGTCTCGAGCAAGGCGCAATTCGACAAGCGAAAGCAGGAAGGCAAGAGTGGATTCGGCGCCCTGGTTCCAGTTCACCCGGTCCATATGCAGCCCATCAGCGCACCCGCCGCTGTCCGGCACGTAGAGCGCCTGACCCAAATCGTTCCATCCGATAAACCAGTCGAAGGCGCGTTGCGCCTGCTCGTACCACCACGTATCGCCCGTAGCCCGATAAGCCTCCAAACACGCCGATACCGTGGCCTGCGCCTCGATCGGCTGCTGATCGAAGTCCGCCCGAACCCCGCCCCTGCGATAGAAGCCGTTGCTGCCAATCGGGCGGAAGTGCCCCTTCTCCGACACTTGAAGCTCAGTGAGCCACCGCAGCGCCGTCAAGCCCTTTTCCAAAACCTCCGGCTGCCGGGTTGCGCGTCCACTGAGTATCAATGCGTGCGCCAGCTTCGCATTGTCATAGGAGAGTTCATCCTCGAACCATAGCCACCCCGGCTTGGCGTTCCGGTCAAACAGCCCCGTTAACCGGCCTGCAAGCAAGTCGCGCGTCTGATTCACCAGGCTATCGCCGCCCAACCGGCGAAGGTATTCGTGAATGCCAATCAGACCGAATGCCCATGCGCGCGGGGAAGTGAATTCCCGGAATGCCGGCAGCGCGCGCGGAAATAGCTGCCCCGCCATCATCTGGAATCCCCTTAAGGGCGATCTCCCGACACCCACGCCAAGGGCCCAGAGCGCGCGTCCGTGACAATCCTCCGAGCCGCATTCGTCCAGCCACCGGCGATCGAAGCTCAAGTGGTTATGGAACCGTCCCGCCTTGTCCGCAAAGGCGTGATTCAGAAATGCGCCGCAGGTGGTCGCCAGTCTGCGCACTCCTTCTCGATCCTCATCCAATTCACCGAGGAGAACGGCAAGAATGAACCCCCGGGCGTTGTCGTCCGTGCAATAGCCTTCGGCATAGTTCGGCACATTAAAGACCGCATGTTGAAATACTCCCGTGGAGTCTGTCATGCGGGCTAAGTGATCGAGCCGCAGATCCGGCAACTGCCTTGGACGCCGGTCAAGGGTCTTGACGCTGGCCGATCTGCGGGAGTGCGCCGCACTATCCATCCGCGCCGTCTCAAAGCACTTCATGTAGCACTGCGCAACGGTGCTCCAGATCATGTCACGTCCCATGCGATAGGCGTTCTTGCGCATCGCGTGACGCCGGGGATCGTCCTTCAACAGGGCGATCACCTCCCGCGCGATTGCCCGCGAGTCGCCAAAAGGCACAAGCACGCCCCGGTCCTTTGCCAATAACTCCGCGGCGTGCCAGTAAGGCGTGGAGACAATCGCCTTTCCCGCTCCGAACGCATACGCAAGCGTACCCGAAGTAATCTGCGCTTCGTTGAGATAGGGCGTGATATAGAGGTCCGTCGCGCCAATGAACTCCTTGAGCACGGCGATATCCACAAACTGGTTGTAGAAGATCACGTTCCGGTCGATGCGGTTTTTTTTCGCCAGGAGTTCCAGGCTCAGCCGGTACGTTTCCCCATGCTCCCGCACCAGATTCGGATGGGTCGCTCCAAGCACGATGTATGCAACGTCGGGATACTCGCAGAGGATTTCCGGCAGAGCGTTCAGCACATGCTCGATTCCTTTGTTGGGTGATAGCAGTCCGAACGTCAGCAGAACGGTCTTGCCTTCCACGCCGAACTGATCCTTGAAAAAGGCAGGATCGACAAAGCCGACATCGGGGATCCCATGGCTGATCACCTCAATCTTCCCGGCTGGCGCTCCGTAGATGTCCATCAGCATTTCGCGCCCGCGTTCCGCCATCACAACCACACGCGTGGAAAGCGCGATCAGTTCTTGCATCACCTTCTTCTGGTCGGCGCGCGGCTCGCGCAGAACCGTGTGGAGTGTCGTTACCACCGGCATCCGCAGTTCGCGCAGGAAGGTGAGCACGTGGGCCCCCGACAGTCCTCCGTAAATGCCGAACTCATGCTGGAGGCAGACAACGTCGACGTTGTTGATGTTTAGATAATCCGCCGCCCGGAGGTAACTCGACAAATCCTGTTCTTCGATCTCGAAACGGACGGACTCGGGGTATTCGTAACCGTCTTTCAAGTCGTTGACGGACACGCAGAAGCAGTGGCTCTGCGGATAGGCGTTGCTCACGGATTCCATGAGATCGGAGGTAAAGGTCGCGATTCCACACTTTCGCGGAGTGTGATTGCCCACAAAGGCGATCTTGCCGGGCTTGGAGGGATCTGTCATGCCTGCCTCAATTCAGGGAAGTGCAAAGGATCGCGCAGATTTTGAAGCTCCCGGTAGTAGTAGAGCGGCGCTGGCCGGCGGCCGCCGAAGGACAGCCGCTTTAGAAACCCGATTTCCTCAGGTGTTGCGCCGCTTCTCAGGAACTCGTCTGCGAGGAACTGATCGAGGCCCGGTTCTGGCAGCGGAGCGGGCAACTTCTCCATGAACTCGAAACGCCTGGTGCCTCCGGGCGCGACCCGCGGATTCAACGTGATCTCCAGGGCGAACGTCCGCAGATCAATGTCCCAGGCAAGGATCATCGGATCCAGAAACGCGGCACAGTGTTCGGTGGAGACTCCGGCGACGTCAGTGTCCAGGAAGTCGAGCACCGCCACGCGCATCTGCTCATAACTCCAACCCCGAATCTGTGCCAGCGACTGAAGCCAGGTTTCGCTGCGCAGTTCCTCCCGGGCCAACCCTTGCGTGACATCCAGGATTTTCTGGGTGACGAGCCGCTCAAGTTCGCCAAATGCGTCCTTCTCCACGATCCGGCGCACTTCCTTCCGGATTTCAGGGTCGCATTTCCGGAGGATCAGTTCCCGGAACCCCTTGAAGAGCGGATTAGGCACATCAAGGACCCGGCGCTTCAAATCCTCCTTCCTCTGCTCAACCGCGAGCTCTTCCAGTTGGCCCGCCGGCAAATCGAGAAATTGACTGATCTTCTCGTAAAGGTCCGTCCGTCCCGGCGCTGGCGGCGGCTTTTTGCGGGTAAGAAGCTGAGAAACGTAGGAGTCAGTCACCTGAACCGCCGCCGCCAGTTGCCGCTGATCGAGGCCCATTTCCTTGAGTCGTTGGCGGATGATGAGGGATACGTCCACCGAAAGCCCTTTCTTTTTCACATAAACCGAATCTGGTTAAGTTGCATCTCCATGATCCCACATGGCTGGGTTGACAGACAACAAGAATTAACCTATTATGGTTAAGTAGCTGGGCACACCGCTCAGTGACTGCAGGCCCTGAACTAAGGCAGCCCTCCAGTTCCCCCTTCCCTAGTCGCTCTGACCAGACCCTCAGGAGGGTGCATGTTCAAGAACTTTCATTCCCCAGACGAGAGAGACTATACGGCCATCGTCGCCCTCAGTCTGCTCGCTATCGTGGGATCCCCGGCGCTGCTCTACATTTCCGGGCCGCCCGTCGCCCTCCACGGATTGCTGGCAGCCGGCTTCAGCGCGGCGGTCCTGGGGTTAGCCCGGACGATGTGGGTGATGGAGTCCCGCACCCTGATTCAAACGCGGGAAGTCGCGCGAGGGAGGCGGCATGACCGGTAGTTGGGTGAAGGCCGCACAGATCAGGGCCGGAAGAATGCCCGCGCTGCCAACCGGGCGGGGTTTCGCCAATGAACCGAAATGAAGCTTCGGCGGCCTGGCCCCCCGTGGCTGCCGGTTGCCTCCTGGTGGCCAGTGATGCGCTTCTTCCCTTCGAATGGCCAAGGAGTGATCAGCCGGGTTCCGCCGGATGGAACCGTGTGACTCCACCGGGCGACAGGCGCTGGCAGGAATCCGAACTGAAGGCCGCGGGTTGGACTCTGTTTTTCATCCCTGCCAGGGTCCGGCGCCGCGCCTTCGGTTTCAATCGCCAGCGCGTTTTCGAGTCTGCATTGGATTCCGTCATCGGTGATACCGTGAGGCGAAAGTGCAACTGTATGGAAGTGGACTGCGTTACCACTTCATCGTGGTTGGGCTTGGTGCAGGTGACGGTTTCAGGCTTTCCGCGCCATTTCCAAAAGGGACTTCTCTTCAAAGGTTCGTAGCAACAGAATTACGCAGCGAGAAGTACGCGCATGCGTATCGGAGGAGCGTGCCGGGTGGCGAGCCTGGAAAGCAGGCGCGCCACTCAGTCGTTTTGTGCGATCATGCGAGCACTGTTTCGCGCGTAACCTCCTCGCCTGAGCTCTCCGGTTCCGTTTGGAGCAAAGGTACCTCAAGAACCACCTCCACTTCTACGCGCGCTTTCCGATCATGACTATGGAGTCGATTGTGCGGGAGGTGTCCGCATCCTGAGTTGCACATCCTGAGCCCCGCCTGCACAATCGCGCTGACTTTGAAATAATCAGAAGATTCCTGGGAACTCAGCGCGATGAAGATCGGGCAATCCACGTTTCAGCCACGGGCGTCGAGCGCCGCGCAATTGTTGTGCGCGGCGGCGGTGATGCTGCCATGTCTGGCGCTGGCGCAGACGGCGGACGCCGATCCGGCAAGGCAGTTCACGCAAACTGTCCGTCCGTTCGTCAACACCTACTGTGTTTCGTGCCACGGCGCGGCGAATCCCGCGGCGCAGTTCAACCTGCGCCAGTACGCCACGGTTTCCGATGTCATTCGCG
Source organism: Bryobacterales bacterium (assembly GCA_016789785.1). The sequence continues at coordinate 1,232 of JAEUQE010000248.1, read as the reverse complement.
ACCACCATGCCTGGGCCTTGGTATCGGCGAAGTTACGCTCGGGAGAGATGCCGCCCAAGGGGATGAAGCAGCCATCACCGGTGGAGCGCGAGCAGGTGGCCCGGTGGGTGGACTCGGTCCGGCAGACCGAGGCCCGCAAACACGCGGGGGATCCGGGGATCGTGCTGGCGCGCCGGCTCAGCAATGCGGAATACAACAATTCCGTGCGCGATCTGACCGGCGTCGACATACGCCCCGCACGCGAATTCCCGATCGATCCCTCGAACGCGGCGGGCTTCGATAATTCCGGCGAGTCGCTTTCCATGTCGCCGGCTCTGCTCAATAAGTACTTGCAGGCGGCCCGCGAAGTATCCAGCCATCTTGTCCTTGGCGCGAACGGCATCCGCTTCGCGATGCATCCGGTGCTGGTGGAAACGGACCGCGAAAAGTACACCATTCAGCGCATCGTCGACTTCTATGACCGCCAGCCCACCGACTATACCGATTACTTCCTTGCAGCCTGGCGTTACAAGCATCGCGCCGAACTAAGCAGAGCGGATGCCACACTGGCGTCGCTGGCGGAGGAGTCCCGGATCAGTCCGAAGTATCTGCCGCTTGTGTGGGACATCCTGGAGAATGCCCAGGAAGATGTGGGTCCAGTCGCGAAACTGCAAATGATGTGGCGCATGCTTCCCGGACCTGCTCACAAACAGCCGGAGTTAGTTCGCGAAGCGTGCCTCAAAATGCGCGACTACGTGGTGAAAGTGCGTAAGTTGACGGCGCGGCAGTTTCGGAGCCCGAAGGTGCAGGGACTTTCAGGTACTTCACAGCCCCTGATGAATTGGAAACTGCGGGCCTACGCTTCACACCGCCGCGACTTCGACCGCACGGCGCTTCAGGTGGAGGGCGAACCGCCTCTGGATATGCCCGTGATGGTTCGTGCGGGAGGGGTGCCGACCGAAGATCAGGTGGGTCTGCGCAATGCAGCCATCGCCGCGCGGCTTCGAGCCGGTGACCCCGAGTTACTTGTGCCCGCGGGCCAGCGGGCGCGCTACGAGGCTTCATTTGCCCGTTTCGCAAACGTCTTTCCCGATGCCTTCTACATCCGTGAACGCGGGCGTTTCTATCCTGACGACTCCGAAGACAAGGGCCGCTTACTCAGCGCCGGCTTCCATAACGTGATGGGTTACTTCCGGGATGATACACCGCTGATGGAACTGATTCTCAGTGAAGATCAGCAGAAAGAACTCGAT
>JAEUQE010000247.1 GCA_016789785.1 Bryobacterales bacterium | reverse complement strand
TGCTGGCGTGAACATATCTTATCGAATCACGCTCACCCGCTGTTGTCAACTGTTATGACGGACAGGACACTAGGCTTCGACCTCGCTCACGCGATCACTTGGCTAGGCGACAACCAATGGACCTGCCCGAAGGGACTCAATCCACTGCTCAACCTCACGGACTACTACAACCTCCGCCTCAAGAACGATGCGCCCATCGTCCTCGCCCTCCGATCCTGGCCAGATCAAGCAATCATCAACTACTACCGCCGAGAAGGTCTCAGCCCCGCCGCGCAAGAACATCTGGCGGACCTCCTCCGAACAGCGGAGAACCACAACATCACCAGCCACGTTCTGAGCTTCCTGCGACAAACCGGCTGCGACAGCCCAGCCATCAGAGAACCGCTCACGCAGATCGCCCTCGACAACAACCGACAACCACGGCTCCGCATCGACGCCACCGAACGCCTCGCTTCCGTCGAGCCAGCAACTGACACCTTCCTAATCCTCGCAGCCAACGAAGAACCAACAATCCGCGATCACGCATTCCGACACCTCGTCAAACAACAACACCGAGAAACAATCCAACGAGCGCTCGCGACGCTCACCGACGACGCCCTCCGGGCCGGCGAAGTCCAAATCCCAGACAGCACGCCGCTCGACTGGATCGCGAGCATCAGTGCCGCGTTCGCGATCAACAACCTCCGAACCCTCCGAAACCGCACCCTCAACCTGAACCTCTGGCGAGTCACCACGCTCGTGACGTCAACCATCGCAAAGATCAATAAGACCCAGGGGGCAACGATCAGCCGACAACAACTCGCGCAGACCCCGCCCACTTGGCAGCAACGCTATCGCCAAGAAGCCGAGAACCTCGAACGGGCCGCCAGAATCGAGGCCGTACAACAGACCCCTTTCGACCAAGTCATCAGGAAGCTCAAGGGAGCCACGTCAATGATTCGCATCAAGGTCTGGTGCGAAGGACCGACGGACCGGCCGATCTTCGGAGCGCTCTTCACTGAGCTCGGAGAACCAGAAATCGCCGAGACTCTCGATTCCGTCGGCGGCTGGCCCCACCTCATCGCCAAGAAAGAACCGGAGCGATGGTACGACGGCTGCCGACAAGCGGTAATCATCATGGACGGGGATGTAGGACGAAAGCTCCGAAAGGACAACCGGCCGCTGACCGAACCGGCGAAACAACTCGAAAAGCGATTCGCGAACCATCCCATCACGCTCCATGTCCTCCAACGCTACGGCATCGAGAACTACCTCCCACAGCAAGCGTGCGAGACCGTGCTCGGGAGAGACCTGACCCTGTATTTCCCAATCCCCCACTACAGGAAGATTGAGGAGCATTTTTGCGAGACACAGCCGTTCTGGCGACGATGGCTCAACCGTCTGCGATGGCAGAAGCAGCCGTCCTTCTACCACAAGAATCTCAACGAGAAGGTAGCCAAGCACCTCGCGATGGCTGACATCCAAGGGACCGACCTGGCAGCGATCCTTGCCGATATCAAACAACGAGCGCAAGAGTCGCGGCAGTTCTAGGTCTAGGGTCGGAATTGGCGCCTTGCGGGTCACCACAAAGTACTCAAGGAAGAGGAAAGCACGAAAGACCAGCGAGGGGAGGAGGTGGCTGGGAGGCAGGGACTCGAACCCCGATACGCAGATCCAGAGTCTGCAGTCTTACCATTAGACGACCTCCCAATGAGGCCAGACACTAGTCTAGCAAACGGCTCCTCCAAGGGTAAAGCTGCCGCTGAAAAGTCTGTTCCACTCACTCGTAACGAAGCGCCTCCACCGGATCGAGGCGCGCGGCTTTGTTGGCCGGCCAGATTCCGAAAAACACACCAATCCCCACCGACACAACGACGCCCATCGCCACCGCCCAAAGCGGAACCGCCGTGGGTAGATCGGGAAACACCATGCGGCACACCTGCGAGATCATCCAGCCAAAGGCCATGCCAAGCAGTCCGCCAAAGCCGGTCAGCACGACCGCTTCGGTTAGGAACTGAAGAACGATATCGGCCCGGCGCGCGCCCACTGCTTTGCGAACGCCGATCTCGCGCGTGCGTTCGGTCACCGACACCAACATGATATTCATGACGCCGATGCCGCCCACCAGCAGCCCAATCGAGCTGAGCACCACCATCACCAGCGCGGTGACTGACGTGATCCGGCGGAAATCCTCCACCATCTGCTCCGCCGTCGAGATGAAGAAATCATCGGGCTTGTCGCGAGGGACGCGCCGCTCGACGCGCAGCACCGTGCGGATCTCGTCGGCGGCCTGCGACAGCCGGCCCTGTTTGGCGGCGACCACCAACATGTGCTCCTGTGCCCTGGGGAACATCTTGCGCATCGTGAAGTAGGGAAGCAGCACGCGGCTATCGGTGGAGCCGGGCGGCGAGGCGGCCGGGCGGCTCATCACTCCCACGACCAGAAAGGAATGCCCGTCGATCTCAATGGTCTTCCCCACGGCATCCACATTCGAGAACAGCGCCTTGTACAGATCCTCACCGAGCACGACGACAGGCATCCTGTGCCGGTTCTCCATGTCCGTAAAGAATCGGCCGGCTTTCATCTCGGCCTGACCGCTTGCGGCATACCCTTCCTCGGTTCCGCCGATTTCGAACTGATATGAGTCAACGCCTTTGTAGCGTGCGCGGTGAATGCCCCAGGGTGGAAACAAATAAGGGCTGACATGTTCTACCGAGGGACAGCGCTCAAGAATCGCGGCCGCATTCTCGAATGAGAGAGGCTTGCGAGTGCGCTCTTCGGCGGTCAGGCCGCCCACCCGTACACCGATCTTGAACTTGAAAACGATCAGGGTGTTGCCGCCGAGACTGCGCAGCACGTTGGTGATCGCGCCATCGAAACCGGCGAGAATCGAGCCGACGCCGATGATGGTGCTGGTGCCGATGATCACGCCCAGAGTGGTAAGAAACGACCGGAGCTTGTGGCCGCGGATGGCGTCCCAGGCAAGGCCGACGCCAGATTGAATCGCGCCGAGGGTCATAGTCCGCGCCTCACCTTTCCGCCCGCAAAGCTTCGATCGGGTCCAGTCTCGCCGCGCGGCTTGCCGGATAAATGCCGAAGAACAATCCCACCGCGGCGGACAGTCCGACACCGACGAAGATCGCATTCAAAGGCATCTGCATCGGAACCGGCGTGACGTTGCGGATGATGACCGCGAGTGCCCAGGCAATGCCGACTCCCGCAAGTCCGCCGCATGCGGCGAGCATCGCCGACTCGACCAGAAACTGGCTGAGAATGTCTGAACGCCGCGCGCCGACCGACTTGCGCAGTCCGATTTCGTGGGTACGCTCGGTGACCACGGCCATCATGATATTCATGATCACCACGCCGCCGACCACCATGAAGACCGAAACAATCGCAACCGCCGTCGCCGCGATGGCGCCCGTCATCTTCGCCCACACCCGCGCGAACGACTCGGAACTGATCACTGCGAAGTTGTCGTCCTCGCGCGGAGGGAGTTTGCGCCATGCGCGCAGCAGCATGCGCATTTCGTCCTGTGCCTGGTAAAACGTTCCCTGATTGCGCGCCACAGCCGCGTAGGAGATGCCGAACCGCGAGCCATGCATCTTGAAGAACGTCTCGATGGGGATCATCACGAAGTTATCGCGCGACTGGCCGAAGATGCTGCCAAGGGGCTTCGCCGCGCCCACTACTTCGAAGGGCCGTCCGTTGATCTCGATGGTCTTACCCGTGGGGTCGATGTTGGGAAAGAGCGTCTCGCGGAGATCGTTGCCGATGAAGGCCACCGGAATCCGGCGGCGATTCTCAGTGTCGTTGAAGTAGCGCCCGTAGACCGCCTGCAAGTTGGAGATCTCGCCCATGGTGGGGCTCATTCCTTGCAGGCTCACACCGATCATATGGTTCGACTCCGCGCTGACACGCACCATCCGCGACGACTGCATGCCGATGGCGCGAGTGAGCGTTGACCGGCTTTGAAGGAAATCGAACTCGTCTGGGCTCAGTTCGGGGTTCTTGCGCTGAAATTCGAGGAATTTCTTGGGGTCCCAATTGCCGAAGAACGCCATGCGGACGATGCGGAAGCCGTCGGCGCCCATGTCTGAGGCCTGTTGGGTGACGTAGATGTCCATGCCGTGGATGAGCGCCATCACGGCGATCAGGGTGGAGGTGGCGAGAATAATGCCAAGTAGGGTGAGGAAACTACGAAGCTTGTTTGCGTGCAACGACGCAAGCGCCACCCGCGCGGCCTCGTAGAAGGGTGCTCCGGATTGCATTCCATTAGGAACTGACGGAATGCGAGGCGTGCTTGTTCCCGGCATCCGTGATCCAGTCCGTCACGGCATGGTCGACCCAGAAGCGATCGCGTCCCCGGGCCACGAATCCGACATGGCCCCCGTGATCCACAGCGTGGAGTTTCAACAGGGGATTTCGCTGAAACGCCGGATGCTGAAAGACCTCGAAGGGGATCATGGGATCGTCCTTGGCCTGAATCAGGAGGGTTGGCACGCGGATGGCGTCGAGAAACAGGCCAGCCGACTGCGTGCCGTAGTAACGCTCGGCACTCCCGAATCCGAAAAACTGCGCGGTGATCTGGTCATCGAAATCGTAGATCGTACGGAGTTTCTCCGGATCGTCGAAGCGGAACACGCCCGGCATCAGTTTCTGGCGGCGGTGGAGCCGGGCGCTCATGCTGCGAAGAAAACGCCGCTGATAGAGCCAGTTTCCGGGTTTGTCGATCGCGGTCGCACATGCCTTCAGGTCGATCGGCGTGCTGACGGCGGTTACCGACGCGAGCAGCCCTGGGGCGCGATCCCCCAGTTCGCCCGCAAGTTTGAGGACCATGTTGCCACCCAACGAAAAGCCGCAAAGATGCACGGGCATGCGGTGGCGTTCGCAGAGATGGCGTGCGAGGAACTCTACGTCGGTGGTGAGCCCGGCATGATAGAGAGTGTTGCAGAGGGCCTCCGTGCCCCCGCAACTTCGGGTGTTGGCGCGATGCACGATGAAACCCGCTCGCAACGCGGCATGGCTCAGGCTGCGCATGTACCCACCGTCGCTCGAGCCCTCCAACCCGTGCACGAGAAGGAGAATGCCCTGTGGATCGCCGTGCGGCGATTGCTCGTGGACCAACACCCGAACGCCAGGCTCCGTCTGATGATAGAGCGCGCGGACCGGATACAGGTCCGCGCGGAAAGGCCTCCTCCAGAACGAGCCGGCAATGGTCTGCCAGTGTGGATTGCGAACGAGTGGATGAAACGGGCGCAAACTACATCTTAGCGACCGGGCCGACAGACTGCTTGACGATGCGGATGACCGCGCAGGCTGAGCCGCTGGTAATGAGCTCTGGCGTTCGTGGCGGTTATCTCCTGGCGATTACTTCCCTGCGGAGGCGGCCTCCGGGGCGGGTGCCGGTTCTGCCTGGCGAGTTCGCAGTTCGTGCTGAATGATTTGCTCGGCCAGATCCCGCATCGCCCGGCGAGACCGGCGGCTGTCGTTTCGCAGTTTGAGATAGGCTTCCTCCTCGGTGAGGCTGTGCCGTTGCATCAGGATTCCCTTGGCGCGCTCCACGAGTTTGCGAGCCTCGAGTTGCCGCTTCATCTCAAGCGCTTCTTCCTGCAGGCGCCGGTTCTCGTCGGCGAGGATCGACTTGGTGACGGCACCGCCCATCTGCTCGCCAATGAAGGACAACATGGCGATCAGTTGGGGATCGTGCTCGCGAGAGCCACGGTAGTGAACGTTGATGACGCCCACAAGGTCGCCTCCGCTCACCAGGGGGACGGAGACGAAGGCCTCATAGGTGTCTTCAATCAGGCTGGGGAACTTCTTGAATCTGGGGTCTTTCCCAGCACTGGAGGAGAGGGCGACGACGGACTTGTGTTCGGCGACCCATCCGGTGATGCCTTCGCCCATCTTCATTCGCAGTTTTCCAAGGGCTTTGGCGTGAGGTAGCTGCGAGGCACGGAGGACGATTTCCTGGGTGTTGCTATCGAGCAGGTAAACGAGGCAGGCATCGCATTCCGACACCTGTACGGCAACCCCAAGAACCTCTCCAAGCATCTCATCCAACGAGAGTTCCGAGCTCACGATGCTGCTGATGCGATGCAGCACACCAACTTGTGAAGCCACTGGCTCCGGACTTACAACAGTCATAACTAACGTTACAGATGGAGTTGGGTGGCCGTCCAATTCAAAGTTTCTATGGCATCGATAGGCACGGTGTGGAGCGTGAGGCGATTTCGCGGTGCTGACGGATGAGTGACAATCGCGTGTCCCGGCCCCGAACCGATTTCCTCAAGACCTTCCCCTTCATACCGATGAGGAACATGAAGCCGGAATCGGGAGGACAAACATGGCGATTGACGTTTTAGTGGTGGACGACTCGACTGCGATCCGGAAGATCCTGCAGCGAGTGCTTCGCCAGACAGATTTGCAGTTGGGAGAGATTGCGGAGGCGGGCGACGGGGTGGAGGCGCTTGAGTTGCTGCGCAAGAAGCCGTTTGGCCTGATTCTGTCCGACATCAACATGCCGAACATGGACGGATTGCAATTGCTGAGCGCCGTCCGGCGGGAAGAGCAATGGAAGAAGATTCCCTTGCTGTTGATCACCACTGAGGGCAGCCAGGAGAGGGTATTGGAGGCGGCGAATCTTGGTGCGACCGGGTACGTACGGAAGCCGTTTACCGCGGACCAGATCAAAGAAAAGCTGGTGGGTGTAATCTAGGCCGCAAGTCTCATTGCTGGTCCCGTGCTGGCAAGAACGCGGCTCGGCCAGGAGCACTGGCAGCGTGAAGGTACGGCGGCACATGAACGCGGGTCGGCACCGCGGGCATGCGTGAGAGGCCGCTGCGGCACCGGGGACCGGAGGGTTCTGCCGGCACACGCGGTTGGAGGAAATGACAAGGGGGGAGAGTGGCTGTCCAAGAAGCGGAATTAGAGGAAATCGACCGCCAGCAACTGCTGCGGATGGTGGTGACAGCGATCACATCGGTCTTTGAAACGATGCTCAACATGGAGGTGAGTATCGGCGAGAGCTACTGTGTGCGCGAGGCACCCACTCCCGACATCGGTGTTTTATCGTTGATCGGGTTTGCCGGGAAGTGGAATGGCACTGGGAGTCTTGCATGCAGCCCATCGGGTGCCTGCAAGGTGGCGGATGCGCTCTTCATGAGCGAGCATGCCAGTGTGGACGATGAGGTGCTTGACGGAGTTGCCGAGATGACGAACATGATCCTCGGCAACGTGAAGACGGAATTAGAGTCCGTATTTGGGAGCATGCTGCTCAGCATTCCAACGGTCATTTACGGGCGGAACTTCACCACGCGCAGTCTTGGCAAGAAGGAATGGCTGGTGGTTCCGTTCACGGCCACCGATGCGCACTTCGAGGTATGTGTCTGTCTGGTGCCGAACGTCGAAGGGGAATCTCTGTTTGGGAACCGTTGCAGCCTGCATGTTTGAGTAGGGGCACTATGGATCAGCGAGGTTTGACAAGGGGCCGCCGCGACCTGCCTGCTCCACCGGGAAAGGAATCCTTTCTCCTGTTTCGCGCTGGTTCGCAGGAATTTGCGCTGCCTTCGGGCACAATCCGGCACCTGGTGGAGGCCCCAAAGCCCTTTCCTCTGGACTCCGGTCCGGACTGGTTCGCGGGCCTGCTCCATCTACCGGAGGGCTCTGTCCCTGCCCTGGATCTCCGGCGCTATCTGCATCTTCCTTTCGACCGTCAAGCGGGAGCGGCCATCGCCCTGCGGTTGCCCGGCGCAAGCGCTGACTTTGGACCAGTCGCGCTGCTGGTGGACCGGCTTCTGGTGACGGAGATGATCCCGCTCAAGGATCTGCGGCCGTTACGGCCCGTGCGCGGGCAACTCCCCTTCCGCGGGATCTGTGCGCACACCTGGCGTGGAAGGTCGCGGCCATGCTACCTGCTCGATCCCGCCAAACTTCTGACCAATGGCGAACTCGCCCCGCTCCGCATGTGGGTCGGCGCGCTGCTCTAGCGGCAACACGTCTACCGCGCCACGAACCGCACGCAGACCGGCATGCCCACCTGCAGCGTCTGCCCCGTTGGTGTCAGCATTCCCGTCGTGGGATTGATGCCGAAGACCACAACCGTATCGCTGTTCTGATTGGCGGCAAGCAGCCATCGTCCGCCGGGCTCAATGGCGAAGTTGCGCGGGATCTGACCTTGTGTCGGAACATTGCCACTCAGCTTCAACCTCCCCGTCGAGGAGTCAATCGCGAACACGGCCAGACTGTTGTGTCCGCGGTTGGACCCGTAGAGGAACTTGCCGTTGGGATGGGCCACCACTTCGGCGGTCGTGTTGTCGGTCTTGTCGCCCGCTGGCAGTGTCGAAACCGTTTCAATCTCCGTAAATGATCCGTTCCTGGCGTTCCAGCGGAAGGCCGTTACCGTGGAGGCCATCTCATTGATCACATACGCGAACTTGCCCTTTGGATGGAAGGTGAAATGCCGCGGTCCGGAGCCGGGCTTCACCGATACGTGCGGCGGATCGTTGGGCGAAAGGCTGGCGTTGGCTGGATCGAGCCGGTAGACGAGAACCTGATCGAGGCCCAGGTCGGCCACCACGACGTACTTGTTGTCGAAAGAGATATTCGCCGAATGCGCGTGGGGACCCATCTGGCGCCGCTTGTCGACGCTCGATCCTTTGTGCTGTACGAAGCCCTCTCCTTCGGCGAGCGATCCGTCAGCGTTCACCTTGAGCGCGGTCGTGCTTCCCGAGCCATAGTTCGCAAGCACGAGCGTGCGCCCCGTCTTGTCCACATTGAGATGGCACGGGCCGTCTCCCTTGGAGGAAATCGTATTCAGTTTGTTGAGTTTGCCGGTGGCCGGGTCGATGGCGAAGGAGGTCACGGAGCCGCCCTTCGTTCCTGGCGCGCCAGCCTCGCTCACCGAATAGAGGAACCTCCGGCTGGGGTGGATGGCCACGAACGAGGGGTTGGGCGTTTCAGCGGCGAGTTCCGGGTCGGTGAGGCGGCCGGTGGCGGCATCCAATTGACTGACGTAGATCCCCTTGGATGCTTTTCGCGTGTAGGTGCCGAAGTAGACCAGGTAAGAAGTGGCGGCCTTGGCGGCAGGCAGCAGGGCAGGTGCGAATGCGCCGAGAGCGAGGAGTTGGCGGCGGCTGACGGATGTGGGCATCAGAGGCATGAGAACATGAGATCGCATTGCGGCGGTTGTGCGCAAGGGGGAGTCGATTGACGCCCGCGCGGCGAAGTGCCGAATCCATTGGCTTACATTTGTTTGATGGATTCTCCCTTCCATTCCCGCCTTACTAGAGGAAGGCCGATGAGAGGCCTGGATCGAAAGCGGCGACGGTGACAGAGGCATTGGTTGTACCTGCCTAAGCACCCACCAGACAAGACCCACCCCACCCCCTGCCAGCAACTTCAGAATTTCCTTCCCAACCAGTTCTCTGCCGTCGCCACCCTTGCGGGTTTTCCCGCGAGGGGATTCGTGCCGCTCGGATTTTCGTCGCGCGATGCCCGATTTGGCCGTTGCCAAGGTCTCGAATCCCAAAACGGGACGCTGTGGCCGATTGTATGTTCCATGGCGGAACCGCGAAGATGCGCACCGTTTGCATCAGTCGTCTATGTGATTGATAATGCGGCTCGACGCGGTTTGGCATGGAGCCTGCTTTCAATATCCGCGTAGGAAGAAGGGCGACGGTTTGAAAATGAAGGGCATAGGGTTGTTCCCTCCACTTTGCTCACCAAGCTTTTCCCCAGTCTGACCTCCAACGACAGTTCCTAAAGCCCCACCCAACCGGCTCTTTGGAAACGTCGCCCCTATTTCTCCTACGAATTCTCCTTACGAAATCCACTTCCGGCTCCATCCTGATCGTTCGATTCCCTGCAAGTTCGTGCCCTTACAGTTCTTTCCCCTACAGTTTTTCGGGCATCAACCGATGAGAGGTAAGGTATGACGCAGACACAACGCGAACTCACCACCCATTTCGGATTCCAGATGAGCCTGCTGCGCTTGTCTACGATCCCCGGACCGAACGGCCGGCCCGTACCAGAGACTGTGAAGGAAGAGGCTGCCAAACTGGAAGCTTTGGCGGAGAGTATTCAGCTTCGCAAGCAGTAGTCTTTTGCGGCTGGCTTGAGGTGGGCTTGAGCCTGTGTCGCCGCCGTGCGACCACTCCTGGCTGACGGCATGTCAGCATCGAAACTTTCCGAACCGAGGAAACTCGCGCCTTGCCGCCGATCCTCTGAACGCACGAACGCAGTAGCTGCCTCCTTACGATCCGGTATGCTCGGAGATGCATGAATCTTGCCGCGTTCTGTGCCCGCAAACCAATCATTGGAATGTTGCATGTGCCGGCGCTGCCCGGCTCACCAGCAAACACCCTCGACTTCGCTCAGGTTCGTGAGTGGGTGCTCCGTGACGCTAGTGCGCTGGCGGACGGTGGCGTGGACGCTCTCATGATCGAGAACTACGGAGACGTGCCATTCTACCCGGCGCAGGTTCCGCCGCATACCGTCGCGTTCCTCACGGCGCTGGCGATGTCCGTAAGGGACCGGCATGCGTTGCCGCTTGGCATTAACGTACTCCGGAATGACGGCGTTAGCGCGATGGCAGTGGCGGCCGCGGTCGGCGCCGAATATGTACGGGTCAACGTGCTGACGGGTGCGCGGCTCGCCGATCAGGGCATCCTGCAGGGTGCGGCACACGAAATCGCCCGCTATCGCAGGTTGCTCAACGCGGAGGTGCGCATCTTCGCCGACGCTGCCGTCAAACATTCGGCCGCGCTGGCTGAGCGCACGCTCGAAGACGAGATTGAAGACACCGTGCATCGCGGCCTCGCCGATGCGCTGATCGTCACCGGAACCGCCACCGGGAAAGCAACGCCCACCGAACTCCTCGAACGGGCAAAGCAGGCATCCGGATCGGCGCCGGTTTTCGCTGGCAGCGGCGTGACGGAACAGAATGCGGCTGAGGTGCTCGCCATCGCGGATGGGGCAATCGTTGGCACTGCGTTCAAAGAAGGCGGAGTCAGCCAGGCGCCGGTGGATCCGGGAAGAGTGGCGCGGTTCATGAAGGCGGTGCGGCAATGATCCTGTCGATTCTGGTTGCCACCCTGATCGGCGCGAACGCCCTCGACGCACAACCTCATCGCTATGAGAGTCCTCGGGCATCCGTGCCCGTGCGGATCGACGGTAAGCTGGACGATGCGGTGTGGAGCCGTGCGATCTGGACGCCGGAGTTCGTCGACATTGAGGGCGATGCCAAGCCCAAACCCCGCTTTCGCACCCGCGCGAAAATGGCGTGGGATGACGAGTACTTCTACGTCGCCGCCGACATGGAAGAGCCCCATGTGTGGGCCACCCTCACCCAGCACGATTCCATCATCTTTCACGACAACGATTTCGAAGTCTTCATCGACCCCAATGGCGACACCCTGGAGTACTTCGAGTTCGAGATCAACGCCCTCAACACCGGATGGGACCTCTTCCTGCCCAAACCCTACCGGTTCGGTGGGAAGGCGGACAATGGCTGGGAGATCCCGGGATTGAAGACAGCGGTGTCGATTCGCGGCACTCTCAATGACCCGCGCGACCTCGACGAAGGATGGACGGTCGAAATCGCATTTCCCTGGAAAGCGTTCGGCGAACGTGCCCGGATGCCGGTTCCGCCGCGCACCGGCGACGTGTGGCGCGTGAATTTCTCCCGCGTGGAATGGCAGCACGAGATTATCCGAGGGAGTTACCAGCGCGTGAAAGGGAAGCCGGAAGATAACTGGGTCTGGTCCCCCCAGGGAGCGATCAACATGCATATCCCCGAAAAATGGGGCTATGTCCGGTTCGTGAAGTAGCTACTGCTTCTTTCGCAGGATGTCGAACAGGCTTTCGCCAAGCCCCTTCTTTTTCGAGGGCGGGGCAGCGGGTTGCGCTCCGGGCTGACCGTCTGCCGGCGGCGTGGATGCCTGTCCCGAAGATGAGGGCGCCTGTGGAGCCGCGCCTGCATCGGATGCCGCGGGCGATGGCCCTGCGGGATCCTGCTTCTTCCGTCCCGTGATCGCATCCAGCACACCTTGGACGCTTCCCTTTCGTCCCGCCTCGATTGCGCCGCCGACCGTGCCCACCATCGCCGCCGGGTCCTTGGCCGTCGGCAGCAGACCCTCGGTTCGCATCTTGGCGAGTTGCTTGGCATCGGGGGTGAACAGCGGCTTTGGCGCAGTGCCCGAGACCAGCGATGGGATCACGATCTCACCTTTCGAGTTCTGCAGCGCCGAGGTCAGCAATCCGCCGATCTTGTTCCCCGTGAACTGATCGCTGATCGCCTTGGCCAGCACCGTGGTCACCTTCAGATTCAACGATTGGTCCACCAGGTTCACCATGCCGGCCCCGCCAAGCGTTCCGCCATCGAACTCCATCAGCAGATTCTCGCAGTTCGCGACACCGTTTTCGAGCTTCATCGCGCCGCTCAACTTCAGGATGTTCGTGACCACTTCGGGCTGCCTGCGATAGCCCATCAGGCTTGCGATGCGAGCCATTTCATTCATGATGCTGACGCCCGATAGCTTTCCTTCGGCGAGGCGCATCTGGAGCGTGCC
>JAEUQE010000246.1 GCA_016789785.1 Bryobacterales bacterium | reverse complement strand
CGATGCCCCATTGGAGATGTCGGGCGGCACGGCGGTGGATACGCAGCGTCTGCACACGCACCTCGAGGGTGTTATCCGTGAATATCCGGAGCAGTGGCTCTGGATTCACCGGCGTTGGAAGACGCGGCCCGAGGGCGAGCCTCCGATCTACTAGCCGTCGAATCTCGATCCTTCAGGCAATCGTCGGCTGCGGGAGCCCTGATCGGATGGACAGCCCACAACCCGCGCAACCTGACCCGGTTTTCCACGCAAGAGCTTCACGTTGCGGATCACGAAAAAGATAACGATAACACCCCACTCCCGCCCGCAACTCCCACAACACCAATCACTTACTCCATTGCGCAAGTTCACGCTTTGGGTGCGCGCAATGCCGATTCCCCAACTCCCCCACACCCCCGCGGCTTGTTTCAACCCCGTTGCACCCACCCTACCTGCCTGATTCTTTGATACGTTAAGAGTAGTGCGAAAAAAACGCACAGCCACCACCGCTTTGGAGGTGTGCTTGCATAAGAAAAGGTGATAACAGGGCCGCTCGGGTGAACGGCCTCCGCCCTTGTCCCGGCAGAGTCTTCGCACTGCACGACTACCGTTGTTGTAGCGCGTGCCGCTAACCCCGAATCGGCCAACCTCTTTATGCCGAAAAAAGTAGACATCACTGAGCTTGTATTACGCGACGGCCATCAGTCCCTCTTGGCGACCCGCATGGCCATGGAAGACATGACCCCGGCTTGCGATGCCATCGACAAAGCCGGCTTCTGGAGCGTAGAGTGCTGGGGTGGCGCCACCTACGATTCCTGCATTCGCTTTCTCAATGAAGACCCTTGGGAGCGTCTTCGCACGTTCCGCAAATTGCTCCCCAATTCGCGCCTGCAAATGTTGCTGCGCGGCCAGAACCTGCTTGGCTACCGCCACTACGAAGACACCGTCGTCGACCGTTTCGTCGAAAAATCCGCCGAGAATGGCATGGACGTCTTCCGCGTCTTTGACGCCCTCAACGACGTCCGCAACATCCGCCGCTCGCTCAAGGCCGTCCAGCGCACGGGCAAGCACGCCCAGGGCACCATTTGCTACACCATCAGCCCGCTCCACACCGTCGATGAATTCGTCGACATGGCCGAGCAACTCGTCGATCTCGGCTGCGATTCCCTTTGCATCAAAGACATGGCCGCGCTTCTCAAGCCGCAACCGGCCTACGACATCGTGCGCGGCATCAAGGACCGCTGCGGAGACGATGTCCGGATCCACGTCCATGTCCACGCCACCACCGGCGTGACCATGGTCAGCCTCATGAAGGCCATCGAAGCCGGCGCCGATTGCGTCGACACTTCCATCAGTTCCATGAGCCTCGGCCCCGGCCATAACCCGACCGAAGCCATGGTGGAGATGCTCGAAGGCACGCCCTATACCACCTCCCTCGACAAGCAGCTCCTCATCCGGATCAAGGATCATTTCGCAGCAATCCGTCCGAAATATCGAGAATTCGAAAGCAATATCCTCGGCGTCGAAACCGAAATCTTCGATTCCCAAATCCCCGGCGGCATGATCTCCAACATGGAGAGCCAGTTGAAGCAGCAGGGCGCGGCCCACCGCATCAAGGAAGTGCTGGCCGAAGTTCCCCGCGTCCGCAAAGACGCCGGCTATCCCCCGCTCGTCACGCCCTCCAGCCAGATTGTCGGCACCCAGGCCGTCTTCAACGTGCTCATGGGCCGCTACCAGGTTCTCACCGGCGAGTTCGCCGACCTCATCCTCGGCTACTACGGCGAGACCGCCGGCGTGCGCGACCCGCAGGTGATCCAGAAATCCGCGAAATTCGCCAAGAAAGAATTGATTCGCCACCGTCCCGCCGACTTGCTCAAGCCCGAGTGGGACAATCTCCGTGCCCAGGCCATCGCGCTCAAAGGCTGCAATGGCTCCGACGAGGACGTGCTGACCTACGCCATGTTCCCGCAGGTCGCGCCGAAGTTCTTCCAATCCCGTGACCAGGGGCCGAAATCCGTCGCCAAGGATCCAGCCGCTGCTCCGCCTCCCGCCGAAGCCGCCAAGCCCAAGGGCGCGAACGGCTCCACCGCGGGCGCGGGCCCGGTCCAGTCCCCCGTGAAGTACGACGTGAACGTGAACGGCAAAGTCCACCATGTCACGGTAACTCCGGCATAGGAACCGCGGCCCACCAGCCACCCATCGCCCTCACCGGCAAGTCACAAGGAGATTAGTGTATGAGTATGCAGGAAAAGGTCGAGGAATTGCGCAAATTGCGCTCCCATCTCGAAGGCGGCGGCGGACCCGAACGGATCGCCAAACACAAGGAGCAGGGCAAGCTCACCGCCCGCGAGCGCGTCGCCAATCTCGTCGATCCCAACAGTTTTGAAGAATTCGGACTCTTTGCCCAACATCGCTGCAATATGTTCGGCATGGAGGGAAAAGAAATGCCCGCCGACGGTGTCGTCACCGGCGCGGCGGCAATTGACGGACGGCTGGTCCATCTGGCAAGCCAGGACTTCACGGTCGGGGGCGGTGCCGCCGGGGAGGTGCACTCGCTCAAGGTCGCCGAAGTCATGGAACTCTCGCTCAAGACGGGCTCGCCGTTCGTCTTTATTAACGACTCCGGCGGCGCGCGCGTCCAGGAAGGCATTGACTCGCTCTCCGGCTACGGCCAGGTCTTCCACGTCAACGTGATGCTCTCAGGCGCCGTGCCCCAGGTCTCCGTCATCTGCGGACCCTGCGCCGGCGGCGCCGCCTATTCCCCCGCGTTGACCGACTTCGTCATCCAAACGCGCCAGGCCCAGATGTTCATCACCGGGCCCCAGGTGATCAAGCAGGTCACCGGCGAAACCATCACCGCCGACCAGCTCGGCGGTGCCGATGCCCACATGACCCACTCCGGCGTCATCCACTTCATCGCCGAAAATGATCAGGAGGCGCTCTATCTTTGCCGCCGCCTGCTCAGCTTCCTCCCGGCCAATAACCTCGAAGATCCGCCGCAGTTGCCCTCCGATGGCAACGTCGACCCCAACCCCGCCCTCGACACCATGGTCCCCGTCGAGTCCAAGCAAGGCTACGACGTTCGCAACGTCATCGGCGGCGTGGTGGACAATGGCGACTTCCTCGAAGTCCAGGCCGGCTACGCCATGAACATCGTCGTCGGCTTCTCACGCATTCTCGGCCGCTCGGTCGGCATCATCGCCAATCAGCCCTCCGTTCTCGCCGGCGCGCTCGATATCAACGCTTCCAACAAGGCGGCGCGATTCGTCCGCTTCTGCAACGCCTTCAACATCCCGCTGATCACCTTCGTCGACGTTCCCGGCTTCCTTCCCGGCGTCCAACAGGAATACGGCGGCATCATCCGCCACGGTGCGAAGCTCCTCTTTGCCTACTCCGCCTCCACCGTGCCCAAGATCCAGGTGATCCTGCGCAAGAGCTTCGGCGGCGCGCATCTCGCCATGTGCTCCAAGGACCTCGGCGCCGACCGCGTGTTTGCCTGGCCCACCGCCGAAGTCGCCGTCATGGGTGCCGAAGGCGCCGCCGAGATCGTCTTCCGCAACGAAATCGCCAAGGCCGAGGACAAGGTGGCCAAGCGCAAGGAACTCATCGAAAAGTACCGCAGCGCGTTCTCCACGCCCTATGTCGCCGCCTCCCGCCGCCTGGTGGACGACGTCATTGAGCCCTCCAACACCCGCAAGCATCTGGCCCAGGCACTGGAATATCTCTCAGCCAAACGTGAGTTCCGGCCATCAAAGAAGCATGGTCTGATTCCGCTCTAAAGGAGCCTATTCATGCCTGCCACTTCCAATCAGGAACAAACGCTTCTCGATGCGATCGGCGCACTCCGCGATCAGATCGCCAGCTTGAGCGAAAGGGTGCTTGCGCTCGAGGGAGCCTCGCGAGGGGCCCCTTCGCCCGCCCCTTCGCCCGCCGCCGCGCCCGCACCTCCCGCATCCGCCCAAACGGCCGCAACGCCGCCAAACGCCGAAGCCCTGCCGCCGCAGGCCGAAGTACCGAAACCTGCCCCCGTACCCCCCAAGGAAGAAATCGACGAAGAACTGCTGCTCGTGATCTCCGCCGCCATCGCCGCCTTCCTCGGCAAACGTCCGCGCATCCGGCAGATCCGTCTGCTGCACACCGGAGCCTGGGCCCAACAGGGCCGTGTCTCCATCCAAGCGTCGCACGTGCTGCAAGTGCGGCATGATCAATAAAGGCACACTGGAGGCCGAGTGAAACTCAAAATCAACGTCAACGACAAAGTCTACGAAGTGGAAGTCGAGGCCAGCGAGCCGGAGCCGCAACAGCCCGTCTATCTGCCGCCTACGCCGACGCGTGTGGCTGCCCCCGTTGCCCCGCCGCCCGCCCCCGCCGCCGGAGGCCCACCGGTTGCCAATGAGGACAAGGTGTGCCGCAGCCCCATCGCGGGCACCGTCACCCGCGTGCTCGCCCAACCCGGCCAGAGCATTCAGCCCGGCGACGTCCTGCTGGTGCTCGAAGCCATGAAAATGGAAACCAACATCACCGCGCCGGTCGCCGGCAAGGTTGCGAAGGTCCCTGTCAATTCAGGCGACGCCGTCCAGGGAGGACAAGTCCTTGTTGAATTCGAATGAAGTTCCCGGAATCCTGTTTGTGGATCACGTGGCCATCGCCGTGCCACAGGGACAGTTGGAAGCGCAGGTCGCCTCGTACCGCGCCCTCGGCTTTACCGAGTTTCATCGCGAGGAAGTGCTTGGCAAAGATCAGGTGCGCGAAGCGCTGCTGCGCATCGGCGACGGCCCCAACCTCATCCAACTCCTGGAGCCGCTCTCGCCGGATTCCCCCGTCGCCAAGCAGATCGAAAAGATGGGCGGCCGCCCCGGCTTCGCGCATGTCGCCTATCGTGTCAAGAGCGCCCAGCAGGCATTCGACGCCATGAAAGCAGCGGGTTTCAAGATCATCGACGCCGCGCCCCGCAAGGGCTCCCGCGGCACCACGGTCTTCTTTGTGCATCCCAAATCGACCGAAGACGCCCCCTTCGGCTACCTCATCGAAATCGTGGAGGAGCCCGCATGAACCTCGGATTCCCTCCCGTCTCCGTCGCCGATTGGGAAGCGCAGATCCAGGCCGACCTCAAAGGCGCCGACTACGAAAAGCGCCTCGTCTGGAAAACTCCCGACGGCCTCTCCGTCCGCCCTTACTACGCCCTCGAAAGCATGGCCGGCCTCGTCACCCCCACGGACTCCGCGCCCGCCGCCTTCCCGTTCGTCCGCGGCGACGGGCGTCCCTGGCAAATGGCCCTGCCTGGGGAAGAGCCGCACGCCCACGTGGATGCGTCCCTCTTCCACGACCAGGGCGCGACGTCCGTGGAAGAGCTCGCGCTCTCCCTCAGCGCCGCCGTCGAATGGCTCGCCGCTTCCGGCCAGCCCGTCAACGATGCCGCACCGCGCCTGGTGATCCGCTACGGAGTAAGTTCGCTCTTCTTTCTCGAAATCGCGAAACTCCGCGCCGCCCGCGCTCTTTGGGCCTGCGCCGTCCAGGCGTTCCAGCCCTCCGATCGCAGCGCCGCCGATCCCGGTGCCGCCTATCTCCACATACACGCAGTTACCGCGCGCTGGAATAAGTCGTTACTCGATTCGAATAACAACCTGCTTCGCGCCACCGCCGAAGCCCTCGCCGCGGTCGCCGGAGGAGCCGACTGGGTCACCGTCCGCCCCGATTGGATCGACCTGCACCTGGCCCGCAACGTCCAGCTCATCCTCCGCGAAGAGAGCCACCTTGACCGTGTCGCCGACCCCGCCGGCGGCGCATGGTATGTCGAAGCGCTTACGGACATGCTTGCCCGCGAAGCCTGGAAGCGCTTCCAGCAAATCGAAACCATCGGCGGCTTTTCCGCCTTCCGCGATTCCGGCGAACTCGATGCGCTGCTTGCCGCCTCGCGCAAAGCCAAGGAAACGGCCTACGCCTCGCGCCGCGCCACGCTGGCCGGCGTGAATAACTACCCCGCGCCCGCGGAACCCGCCGTCGACTTACCCGCGACCGAATCCACCTGGCGCGCCGCCGGCGTATTTGAGCGCATTCGCATGCGTACCGAACGCCACGTCGCCGCGGGCGGGAAACGTCCCACCGTGCTGTTACTCGAAATGGGCGACCTCAAAATGCGCCGCGCCCGCTCGGGCTTCTGCCGCAATTTCCTCGGCTGCGCCGGATTCGCGGTCCACGACGCGGTATCGCTCGAACCCGCCGACTTAGTCATTCTCTGCAGTTCCGACGCCGAGTATCCGCAACTTACTCCGCAAGTCATCGCGCGGACCACCGCTCCGGTCGTCATCGCCGGTTACCCCAAGGAGAGCATCGCCGCGCTCGAAGCCGCCGGCGCCGCCGGATTCATCCACATCGGAAGCAACTTAGCCGACACCTTAGAGGCCTGGCAGACCAGGTTAGGAGTGGCCGCATGAAACCCGACTTCACCAAAATCCCCTTCCAATTCGCAGCCACCACGGCTCCGGCGGTCTCCGCGCCGCAGGACGCCGTCTGGCAAACGCCCGAACAGATCCCCGTCAAGCGTTACTACACCCAGGCGGACACCGCCTCCTTCGAGCATCTCCACTACGCCGCCGGCCTCCCGCCATTCCTGCGCGGACCGTACTCCACCATGTATGTCATGCAGCCGTGGACCATCCGCCAGTACGCCGGTTTCTCCACCGCCGAAGACTCCAACGCCTTCTACCGCCGCAATCTCGCGCAAGGGCAGAAGGGGCTCTCCGTCGCCTTCGACCTCGCCACCCACCGCGGCTACGATTCCGATCATGAGCGCGTGGTCGGCGACGTCGGCAAGGCGGGTGTCGCCATCGACTCGATCCTCGACATGAAGATCCTGTTCGACCAGATCCCCCTCGATCAGATGTCGGTCTCCATGACCATGAACGGCGCGGTGCTCCCCATCATGGCGTTCTACGTCGTCGCCGCCGAGGAGCAGGGCGTTAAACCCGAACAGCTCAGCGGCACCATCCAGAACGACATCCTCAAAGAATTCATGGTGCGCAACACTTACATTTACCCGCCCGTTCCCTCCATGCGCATCATCGGCGATATCTTCCGCTATTGCTCGCGAAAGATGCCGAAATTCAACTGTATTTCCATCTCCGGCTATCATATGCAGGAAGCCGGCGCCACGGCCGACATCGAACTCGCTTACACGCTCGCCGACGGCGTCGAGTATCTGCGCACCGGCATCGCCGCTGGCCTCGACATCGATCAATTCGCGCCCCGCCTCAGCTTCTTCTGGGGCATCGGCATGAACTTCTTCATGGAAATCGCCAAGATGCGCGCCGCCCGCGTCCTGTGGGCCAAGCTCGTCCAGCAGTTCCATCCGAAGAACCCCAAGTCGATGGCCCTGCGCACCCACTCGCAGACCTCCGGCTGGAGCCTCGCCGCGCAGGATCCGTTCAACAACGTCATCCGCACCATGGTGGAGGCGATGGCCGCCGCCATGGGCCACACCCAGTCGCTCCACACCAACGCGCTCGATGAAGCCATCGCGCTGCCCACCGATTTTTCGGCCCGCATCGCGCGCAACACGCAAATCCTGTTACAGGAAGAAACCGCAATTACTCGCGCCATCGACCCCTGGGGTGGCAGTTACTATGTCGAATCGCTGACCCACGAGATCATGCAGCGCGCGTGGAAACACATTGAGGAGATCGAAGGGCTCGGTGGCATGGCGAAGGCCATCGAAACCGGCTTGCCGAAGCTCCGCATTGAGGAAGCCGCCGCGCGCAAGCAGGCCCGCATTGATTCCGCCCGTGACCGTATCATCGGCGTCAACGCGTATCAGCCCGAAAGGGAAGAGCCGCTCGAAGTGTTGCTGGTGGATAACAGTAAGGTCCGCACGCAGCAGCTTGCGCGTCTGGAAGAATTGAAACGCACCCGGGACGGCGCAGCGGTGTCGGCCGCCCTGGCCGCACTGACAAGTTGTGCGGAAACCGGGGAAGGGAACTTACTCGAATTAGCCGTCGATGCCGCCCGCAAGCGCGCCACGTTAGGCGAGATCAGCGGCGCGCTCGAACAGGTCTACGGTCGCTTCCGCGCCCAGACCAAGACCATCAGCGGTGTCTATGCCGCCGAGAGTACACAGGACGAGCAGTTCGCCACGGCGCGCGGTCTGGTCCAGGAGTTTCGCAATTTGGAAGGGCGTCCGCCGCGCATTCTGGTGGCGAAGATGGGCCAGGACGGGCATGACCGCGGTGCGAAGGTGATTGCGACGGCGTTTGCCGACATCGGCTTCGATGTGGACATTGGCCCGCTGTTCCAGACCCCGCGCGAAGTGGCCCGCGAAGCGGCGGAGAACGATGTGCATGTGCTCGGCGTTTCGACGCTGGCGGGCGGCCACAATACGCTGGTCCCGCAGGTGGTGGAGGAACTGACGAAGCTCGGGCGGGAGGACATTGTGGTGGTGGTCGGCGGCGTGATTCCGGCACAGGACTACGATCATCTCTACCGCTCGGGCGCAGCGGCTGTCTTCGGCCCCGGTACGGTGATTCCGAAAGCCGCCCGCGAGATCCTCGAAGTCCTCATCCGGCGTCTGTCGCCGGAGCCGGTCGCGTAGCGGGCTGACACCAACTTCCCCGCGCGCGGCCACGTCGCGATGGCGGCTGGAACCAGGATGCACAGCCGCTTCGACGAGGTCGAGAAGCGTGTGGTCCGGTCCGTGCGGGAAGGCATCATTTTCAAACATGGAGTGCGCCGCTGGCAGAACGTAATCCAGCCCAGTCTCCGCATCCCGCTCCTTGCCGGCCTCGCCGACGAACTCCTCGTCCAAGACATCACCGAACCAAGCGCCGTTCTCGGCACTCTTTCCGATCACGATCTCCAAGCCGCCTACGATCACGTACTCGAACAGTTCGCCCTGGAGCTTCTGATCGGCGCTCACGAAAACTCGGATTGGTCAGATGGCAAGCTCGTCATCGACGCCAACCACGGCCAACATCCATCTCATGCAAGCCGCCTTCTACGCCGTCAAGCTCGAATGCCAGCGACGGGGCGTTGCGGTGTGTTGACGGTTCACGGTCGGTTTTTGTGCCTCTCTGGAACTTGTGTGAAGAGCACTCGATGTTCCACATTTCGAGCATTCTCCCACTCGTACTGGAAATCGATGCTGATTCTTCGTCCCAGTGCGAGATGGTCGTTGGGAACACGCATCAGAACGCTTCCGCCAGAAGGTATCCAGGATGTCGAACCAACTGTACAGGCCGCACCTAGCTTCAGCCTTTGATACGGTTCATCGGCTGGATCATTTGACCCCTTCGGGACGGCCTCGACCACATAGCACGGCGAGACAACCACTCCAGACCGGATTGCGAGAACTCCCTTGCCGCTACGCAATGTCAAGGGCGTCACTTTGTCTCCTATGTAAAGTGACTCGGTGCGAATGCTGACGGCCCATCTCGTGTTGTTGTGAAGCTCCAGCCAAGCATCATTGATCTTGGCCTCTGTGGGCGTGGTAGCCCGAACCACATAAACTGAGGCACGTGCGCCGTCGATCAGCATATCGTCTGAAAGCACAGCTTGGGGCCAAAGGCTGGCTCCGAATAGAGCAAAGAGAATCGATTGTCGCAAGCCAGCCTCCTTACTCGATCAGTTTCTTACCCGGCGCTCCCGGCGTCACCTTGTAGAGGCCATTCGGATCAGAAAGAACGCCATTGATTCCGTTTGATCGGAGCGTATTGACATCAACAGCCTTCCAGCCAGAGTTCCAGATTTCAAAATTGCCGCCAATCTTCAAACTCCCGACTCCCAAGCCCTGAGCAGTGTACGAGGAGCCGCTGTAGGCTGCGAACTCTGTCGCATACTTTGTCAAGTTCAAAGGTCCACCGAGCACACCAGCGGCTCCTGAACTGGTGAGGTCCATTGGAAGAGCACCGACCAAAGCTGTCCCATGTCCAACGTGAATTCCCTCATGGGCCGCTGAAATCGCAAGCGAACCGATGTCAACTGATCCGTTGGACATGTGCTTCGATAGATCGAAAGTAACGACAGTGTCTTGTCCCGAGGGATTGTCTGCCGTCACCATCTTGTTTGCCGTACCAGCCGCAATCGAGATTCCAATGTTGGCGTCAGCTGCCCCACCCGATCTCGTTGCGCCAAACTGAACCGTCACGCCGTTGTCTACACCCTTCTTCCCGTAAGCCTGTAACGAACCATTCAGGGCGTTGTATTCCGCAGAACCCTTCTTGTAGGAATTCCGTGCTCTCTCAACTTGCTTGAGGGAAGACTCAAAGTCCTTGCACTCTGCGTTTGTTCCGTTGCAGATGTACAAACCAAATGGATCAGTAAACCGCAAGGGGTTGTTTAGAGTGTACGCATACCGATTCCAACTCTGTGGCGAAGCAATGTGCGCTGAGGACAGTAGCGGATCAGGACTCGTGAACCTCCCCTGCGCCGAGGACATATACCGCGCTCCAAAATAATCCAACCCCGTCTCCGCATCCCGCTCCTTGCCGGTGAACTCCAACGCCACTCCCTGCCAGCCGGCCCGCGGGTAAAGCGTCCCCGGATACCGGCTGTCGCCCCCACGAAACACCCCCGTCACCTCCTCACCAAACGGCGCATAATCGTACAGCTTCACCGTCGTCCCGCCCGCTCCCCAAACCGCTCGCGTCGACCCCAAATGATCCTGCGTAAAGTAACATGGCGAGCATGGCGGCGACCCCATCTCTCCGTACTCCGCAACCAGTTGCCCCATCGCGTCGTACACCATTACCGTCTTCACCACTCCGCCCACCGACTTCGATACCCGGCGCCCCTCCCCGTCATAGCCATACTCCACCACACCCTGCCCCTGGTTCGGCCACTGCACCTCCGCCCGCCGCACCCGGTTCTCCCCATCGTGAAAATACTTCGCCGCCCCCACCGCCGTCCCGTTGCCCCAACTCGTCCTCTGATTCCCCGCCGGATCATACTCCGCGCCATTCCATTGGTTCTTCGTGTATGGGCTCGCGTCGGTCTCGTTCCCCACTCGCGGCGTCCCCAATTCGTAGGGTATCAACGTCCCCGCCTTGTTGATCATCGACCGGTTCCCGTACTGGTCGTACTTGTATTCCTGCATCCACGAGTTCGCAGAGTTCACCTTCTCCTGCACCCGCTTCAACCGGTTTAGCGCGTCGTATTCGTAGTCCCATCGCGCGTTGCCCGCCGCCGTCTGACCAAGCACGTTGCCATTGTTCGTCGTGCACGTGAATGCTGCTCCAGGACAGTACTCCAGACTCATCTGCCAAGTGCCCTGAGCCGCCACAGCTATCCGGCTCGTCATCTGCAACTCCAGGTTGTATCCCGTCGATTCGGTGACCGGCCCTATCGTTGCCGTCAGTGGCTCTCCGTGATCAGCGTACGCAGTCACCTTCGCCACCGTGGTCTCTGCCGCCGTCGCGTTCTCCTTCCGCTTCACCTCGCTCACGCGCCCTGCCACATCGTAGCAACTGCTCACCACCTTGCCGCTTGGGTAGACCTCTTGCGCCAAACCGCCAGCCAGATTGTACTCATACACCATAGGATACGCCGTCCCTCCGGTCGTCTGCCGGCTGGCCAACACTCTCCCCATCGCGTCGAACGCCGTGTAGCTGGTCACCGAAAAGCTATTGGAAATCTGATGCATCCGCCCTTTGAATACGTCGTCGTACTGATAGCTCACTGTCGGCGTTCCATCGGAGTAACTCCGGCCCTTGGGACGGTTCAACGCGTCATAGTTGATCTCCACACTCACTCCATTGGCGTCCGTCCGCTTCTTCAGGTTCCCGTTGTTGTCGTACCGGTATTCCACTGTGCCCGTTTCCGGGTTCTTCGCTGTCGCCAGCCGCCGCACCGAGTCGTACCCAAAACTACGTCCCAACCCTCCCGCACCGCACAAAGCTCCTTCGAACGCCGCTCCCTGGCACACCCCTCTCAGATCGTCCAGCACTGTGTACAGGTAGTTGGTTACAAGCCCTTGTCCTCCAGGGTCCTCCGTCACTGACTCGATCCGGCCAAACGCGTCCATCGTCCTCAGGGTCTTCTTTCCGGCCGGATCCACGGGCAACTGATGTCCCGACGGTGTGTGCTTCGTCGTGGCGTTGCCTGGCGAGATCACGCCCTTCACTCGTCCCAGCGTGTCGTACTGAGTCTCGGTTAGTATCTGCGCACCGGCATCGCCGCCGGCCTCGACATCGATCAATTCGCGCCCCGCCTTAGCTTCTTCTGGGGCATCGGCATGAATTTCTTCATGGAAATCGGCAAGATGCGCGCCGCCCGCGTCCTGTGGGCCAAACTCGTCCAGCAGTTCCATCCGAAGAACCCCAAGTCGATGGCCCTGCGCACCCACTCGCAGACTTCCGGCTGGAGCCTCGCCGGCGGCAAACCGCAAAGAGGTTGCGTTCACTTGGCATTCCTCTGGTCTGCTGCGGGGGCGCTGCCAGATCCGTGCTCGCGTCTGAACGCCCCGTTTCCAATGAGATCATAACTATACTGCGTAAGAACCGCCCGCTTCGATTCCGGGTAGTACGCCCTCCGTGCCAATATAGCTGAGACACTTTTCCTGGTCTTAATTACTGAGCAGGGCGAGAATAGGATTCAGCGTGAA
>JAEUQE010000245.1 GCA_016789785.1 Bryobacterales bacterium | reverse complement strand
GCGCCGCGATCGTAGAGGATGCGCGTCATCATGCATTCGGTGAGCAAGGTGAGGCGGCCCGTCTTCATGGCGAGCGGAATGGGCGTGTTGGCAGATGTATACTTCGAGTCCACTTCGCAGCCCGACATGCAATTGCCGCAGTAGTGGCAAACGGTGCGGCCGCCTTGCTTCTGTTCGGTGGGGATGGCTTTGCGCTGCGGCACGAACTCCATCTTTCGGCCTTGCGTCTTGAGCCGCTCGACGCCCTCTTTCAATTTGCGCTCGGGCAGACGCATCGGCACTGCTTTTTCGAAAACGCCATCGGGCATGTTCCAAAGGCCGTTCTTTTCGCCGTGCACCTGCATCAGGCGTTCGGCGCGATCGTAGTAAGGCGCCACTTGTTCGTAAGGGATGGGCCACTTGCGGAAGTCACCGGGGCCGAAACGCAGACTATGTCCCGCCCAACAAAGCGAGCGCCCACCAAGCGCGCGGAGTTGGCCATGACGCGGAGTGTCGCCGACGGGAACGAAGTGGTCTTTCTCCGCGAAGTCGCGCCATACGCTGGAGACCGCGCCACTGTGCCCCGCTTTCAATCGCGCTTCGAGCTTGTCGTAGACGTTGCCGTGCGAGTTGTAGTCGATGCCCGGGCGCAGGCGGCGTCCCGCTTCAACGAGCGCCACACGCGCGCCCGCTTTTGTCAACGCGTATGCAGCGATGCCGCCACCGGGCCCCGACCCCACCACGATGACGTCGTACGTTGAATCCTTCGCCATCCTCGCAGTCTAGCGCAACAGCGCTGGACGGCATGTTCGGACGGCGGATCTCGCGGCAAGCAGCAGAACGGACCGCACGGAAGGCAAGCCGCGCGACGCGGCAAGCGGTTGAGGCGTAGCATGGAAATCCGCGCGAAGGCGGGTTGCGCCGGGAGGAGTCCCGGCGAGGCTGAAAAGAGCTTCAGGACCGGGACGCCTGGAGTTTGGACATTTTGGCGACGGCGCGCGATCGAGTACTGGTCGAGCAATGACATCGCGACTTATCGCGAGCGTGGTCCGGCGGGAGGCGCACTTTCGGCGCAACATTCATCGAGAAGCCGGATGCCTGACGGCCTGGCGCACGTTTTCGAGCAACTGCCGCAAGCCCGCCGCATCCGTGAGGCGTCCGCGCTTCACCACCGCATGGATTCGGCGAGTGTTCGCGATACTGGCCAGCGGGTCCGCGTCGAGCAACACAATGTCGGCGATCTTGCCGGGCTCAATCGAGCCGAAGTCATCGGCCAGTCCCAGGAACTCGGCCGGATTCCAAGTGGCGGTTTGAAGCGCGGAGGCCGGCGTCAAACCGGCATCGACCAGCAAAGCCAATTCACGATGCAGTGCGAAACCAGGAACACAGTAAGGGTTCGGCGTATCGGTGCCTGCCAGAATCTTGACGCCACGCCGCTGCATTCGCCGGAGCAGGTCGCCATAGACAATCATCAGCCGTCGCGCGACATCCGTGTCGATGCCGGGAAAAGGCATGCCCAGCACCTCGCGCGGCCATGCCTGCAAGTAATCCCATCGGGCGTATTGCACAGGGATGTCTCCAGGCAATCGCTTTTCGCGAGCCATCCTGGCAACGTCATAGAGCGTCAGTGTCGGAGTCTGCCAAACCCTGGCGTCGCGGAAGGTGTCGATGAGTTGATCTGCTTTGGCTGAATCGAACGTATCGAGGAGCATCTTCCATGGATACCGGTTCGCCTGCACCTGCCATCGCGATTCCGCCTCCTTGGTCGAACACGCCAGCAGGACGCCATCAAGGTGCTCGATTGACGCTTGGCCAGCGTGAGCCGCCTCACGCGCGCTGACGCGATCGGGCACGTGCCCAACCATCTGCAAGCCCCGCCGCCGGCACTCATCGCCAATCGCGAAATAAGCCTCCCGCGAGAGGCCGTTGTAGATCTTCATGTATTTCATGCCGAGTGCCGCTCGCCGCGCCACTTCGTCTCGCGCTTGCACTGCGTTTCCGATCGCCGGAGCGTCCAATGCAAACAGCGTCCAAAACAGTTCGGGGCCGTTCCTCTTACCGCTCGCGAGTTCCTTCTGATACTGGGTCTGGAGCTTTGCGTTCGCTTCCGACGCGAACATCTCCCGTAAGCCGGTCACGCCGTTGGCCAAGTACAGCGGAAACCAGTCTTCCTCAATTGCTCCCACATGGACGTGCATGTCCCACAAGCCGGGAATGATGAATCTTCCTGAGCAACTCAGGGTGCGGGATCTCTTGGGGACGCGAACCGTCGCGATGGGCCCAACCGCTGCGATCCGCTCGCCCTGAATGATGATGTTCTGATGTGCCCTCGATACACCCGCACGCACATCAACCACGGCGCAGTCCGTGAGCGCCAGGGTTTGAGCTGAACCAGTCACCGACGCAAGCAACAGACAGTACTTCACGGAGCGCATGGGTCAATCTTAGCTTTGCCTGTGTCGAGAGTCAGTAGTGGAAGACGCTTGTGCCCGGCAGCGGGACTTCAGCGACCGGGCCGCACGGGACGCTTGCGGCGGGTATAGCATGGTAGAAGAGAATCGGCTTGGATGAAAACCAGTTCCAGTTTGAGTGGGATGAGGCGAAGGCTGCGGCGAACCTCCGCAAACACGGTGTCTCGTTCGAGTTGGCATCGTCGATCTTTGGCGACCCTCGAATTCTCAGTCTCGCTGATACGGCGCACAGCGAGTCTGAGGAGCGCTGGTTCTCGATTGGAATGGCGAGCAATGGGGTGCCGATGTCGGTAGCCTACCTTTGGACGGACAACGGAGCCGGCCTGATCAAGATTCGACTCATTACCGCTCGCCGCTCGACGGCGACAGAGATTCGCTACTACACGGAAAGCCAATGACCAACCGTCCTTTTGACGAAGAAATGCCAGCCGAAATCGATTTCGGAAAGGCCGCGAGAGGCCGTCATCATATTCCGGCGGAGGCGACCGTCTTCCTGCCTGCTTTGATCGAGCGCAGTGTATGGGAATATTTTTCGGACAAAGCCGAACGCAAGGGGGTTGGCCTCTCGCAGCTTCTCACCGACATCCTGAAGCGGGATATTGAGATCAGCGAAGCGCTGAAATAGCACTTCGTTTCCCGTTTCTGACTGAACTGGGAGTCCCTGGTTATTGTGATCTTACGGTGACTTTGCAGCAATAGAATCCGCAAAACGGCGCAGTAGCACTCTTCTTGGTAACAGCGGTTTCGGGCCTCAACCGTCAAACTCCAGGCGGCGCCTAAGCACCGCTCCGCGCGAAGGCGGGTAGGTGCCTCGTTTCGATGCTGATGCGCTTTGAGCGCTCACGTCTCGCAGCAGAGCAAGAGTTGGTGGTCGACTTCTGGTGGGAAGGTATGGTGAATTCTCGCGAGCGCCGAAGCCGGTGGCCCGGATCGACACAAACTGCCGCTAAGAAGTGTTAAGCGAGCCGGTTTTCGTACCGGTGCTGTGATACCATGCGAAACAACCTGGGAGGGTACATGAAACACTGGAATCGCCGGTCCGTTCTGCGTGCCGGCATGTATGGATCCACGGGCGCGCTGCTGTTGCCCGCGAACGCCGAACCCACCGAAGCAACCGAGGACGCTCACAACTATCTGGAGTACATCGCGCGGGAGGGTGCCCCGGACATCGTGCCGCAGGGTGCGTTCACGCCGTCGTTCGAGGACATCCTCGGACCGTATTACGCGCAAAACGCTCCGTTCCGCGGCAAGATCACGGCGCCGCTGGAACCCGGCGACACGCTCTTGGTGCGTGGCCGCATCTGGAGCCACGAGACGAAGAAGCCCATCGCGCATGCACTGCTCGATGTGTGGCAGGCCGATGCGAAGGGCATCTACGACAAGTCCGATGCGAAGGACCGGCTCAAGCTCAGCCAGTTTCGCAACCGCATCCGGCTGCTTGCCGATGAAACGGGATACTACGAATACGAGACCATCAAGCCGGGCAAGTACAAGGCAGGCGCGAACTACCGTCCGAGCCACATCCACTATCTGGTGCGCGCGGCGGGGCACAAGCAACTGATCACGCAGCTTTACTTCAAGGGCGATCCGCACAATGAGACGGATTCTTCGGCGAAGAAGTCGAACCTGCGGGTGGATCTGGAGACCGTGAACAACGGTTCGGCGAAGTATCTGCGTGCGACGTTCGATCTGGTGCTGGCGGCGGGAGAGTCGAGTGCGCCGACTGGAGCGGGAGCGACCGCGGAGAAGCCCGAGATGGCGAATCTGAAACAGATCGTTGTCGGCACGAAGAAGTAGCTGCTGGTCAGCGAACCGGAAAGAAGCCAGCCATTTGCGGCGGAAGGCGTTTCTCCGGTTATGCATCCAAAGATGCCTCTGGCCGGGCTGATCCGTAGCGCGATTCTGGTTGCGACGTTCGCGGTTATGGCTTCATCTCGCGAACGCCGGATCGGGCGACACCGCACTCTGTTGGAAGCATCTCACCGCCGGTACACGGGTGAATGCCGCGGACGTACCTTACGCTACTTTGACAAACAGGATGTTGCTGTACATTGCCTTTGGAGCGCAGGGGCGATCACTTTCCCGGAGTCGAATCCGAGCAACACCTTCTTGACGCGGCTCATCTTCTCCGAGTCCGCGTTCTCCACACCGCGTTCCTACGACACCGGACGAGCGAGTTTCACCGTGAGTACCATACCGTCGGCGGATGTCCCCGAACCGGCTGGTCTCAGCGCCTGCTGATACTGGGCCTGCTGCGCCGCCGCAATGTGGTGCGGTTGGCGGTGGCGAAGACGTAAGACGTCGCAGAGGCTTCCAGCCCGCCTCGGAGGGGCCTGCGCGACGGTCAGTGCTCAGTTAAGGTTAAGGTTCATCTTTGTCAGGGTGTCGTTGAGCCTGCCGCCAGCCTGCCGCAGTTTTAGTCGGCCAGCATTCGGTTTTCAGTCACGCCGCCAGTTGAGCTGTTGCGAGACAATATCATCTTTGGCTGAGGTCGAACAAAAACGGTTAAGCAGTCCACAGTCACCGCTCAGAACACCGTTCGTGTCGATAGTAACGTGGGTGGTGTTCAACGCATCGGCATCCACGGCGCCGTCCGCGCCGGCAGGGACCAGCGCCGCATTCGCCAGTGGCGGTTTGTGGTCGGCAGAAACGAAAGCCGAGTTTGAAGGACGTCTTGTAATGTCCTGTAACGCGCGGTTCTGGAGCATTTCAATGCCCGCCCCGCGGGCGGCCCTGACCGCTCTGCGGCACGCCTTTTCATTGCCCGCAGTGCCTTTCTCGGTGCTGTTCCTGGCGGTCCGGTCCTGGCTGCGGAGAACCTGTTCCTTTGGAAGTAAGTGGGGCTCTTCCAGGAGCGCAGGCCAAGCCGCTCCGGTGCGACGACGCTTCCAGATGGTGTCCCGGATTCCCGGAGCCCAAACAGGAGAAACTTCCGGCTACTACCGACCACGGGCACGAGCTGCCCATCGGCTACCGTGTTCTGAAGATATCAGTGCGGGGAGGCTTGCACCATGAAGATGACCGGCGGGGGGCCGCGTAGCGACGGATCTGTATGGGTTGGTGTATGAGGTGCTTGGGTTGAACGGGAATTAGCGTTCGAGGACGAGAACGAAGTCTTCGATGAACAAATCCTTCGAGAGGGACTCGTCGGCGGCAATGTTGGAATCGATGGTGTTGTAGAGGGAGCCCTTGTGGGGGCCGGCGGCGAATTCAATCTTGAACAGGGGCCCCCCGAAGGTGAGGTGAACTAATTCCTGGGGACCGGACGGAGCCCAGAGAATGCGTGCTTTGGCATTCTTGAGGCGGGCGACGAACTCGCCGTAGTCGATTGGGCTCGCGCTACGCTGGCGGTGAAAGACGTAGGCTTGATGCTGCTGAAGGTTCAGAGGCAGGGTAACGACGGTGTGAGAGTGAGGAGCCGGAATGCCGTCTTTGAGTGAGAAGGAGCCCACGTAGAGGAAGTCGGGGAAGACCGATTTGAGGGAGGCGCAGACTTCCTCCGGGAGAGGTTTTCTGGACGGGGTTGCGTAGCTAATGAGGACGGAAGCCAGCACGAGGACCGCGCCGATCACAAGCACCTGCCACGCCTTCACAGTCATTGCCCTATTATTAGCGCAAGAGTTTTCAGAGTCAACATCGTGTTTCCAGACACATCAAGTCGTTGAGGGAGGCGTGGGATCGGGGGTGTTTTTTGGGGGAAAGGGAAGTTGAAGATCGGGAATCGTGAGGGATCAGCAATGGGGCCGCGAGGGAAGGCGGCAGGTCCGGGTCTGTGGAGTAAGTCGAGAGACTTCGTGTTTCCAGACACCATCAGAATTCTACGGAAAACATAGCATAAGACAGATCTTGACATGAGTTGCGGGTCCTGATAGGTTCAGACCATGTGGGCTCGGGGATTCGCTGTAATGCTCCTAGCATCGGCACTATTGCTACTTACTACTTGTAGCACAGTGCATATGGGGATATACGTGCCAGATCGTCCCGAGCATTTTCTGCCGGGGATCGAGGCAATCGCGAGCGAGCCAGAGGCAATCGAGATCCTACCGAAGACGGGCCGGGTGGTTTATCATCCGAAAAATCCAAATCCTAACGACTACCTGATGAGAGCGCTCCGCGCGGCGGCATTGGCGAACGGCCGTATCTTGCTGATCCCGACCGTGAAAGGGAAGGTGATCTCGGTGTCAATGCGCGCACCTGCGGTGATTGGGCCGGCGCCCGGGAGCACCCCTGGCGTGACCACTAGCATTCCCGGGTTGGTGCATGTCCACTTGCTGTATCCGGAGGCACCCGGGGTAATGAAGGGGTGCTATCTGAGGCCGAGGGAGGACCAGACGTTGCGGATGGAATACGTGGTGGCTCACGAATTGGGGCATGCGGTAAGCCTTTTGTTCGGAAGACATGGGGATACGGACGCGGTCTCTGAAGACTACGAGAACCGTGCGCGGGAAGTGCTGGACCCAGGGGGCGCGCGGCGGGCTAGTCACTTGTGCATCCCTTAGGAAAGGATAACCAATGAAAATCAGTGTTCCAGAGGCCGCCAAGTTGGCGGGGATTTCGGTCAACATCGTCAACGCGCTCATCAAGGCGAAGGACTTGGTGGTCATCAAGGAGACCCCGGATGACGGGGGGCGGGTTCGGCAATATCTGGACGATGCCGGGGTATACAAACTGTCGACGTTTGCGCGGGCGTATCATGAGGGCTATTCGTCGGAGGCTGCGATCCGCATCGCGAGCGAGGTCGGTCACCACCGGTACAGGCGGAACCGGCAGTTGAACGAAGCACTGTCGACGATTCTGAGTTCCTGTTTCTACGACGATATTCAGAAGGCGCGGGATGTGTTGCTTGACCAAGCGCGGAAGTTACTGTCGGTCGAGTGTGTGCTCCTGTTCACCAACGGGTGCATGCGCCCGCACAGGTACTCGCTGGATGCGGCGTCGGGGACGGTAGGCACATGGGAGAAGGAAACTTTGGAGAGATTCCCGCCGCTGCCAGCGGAAATCGTGGAGGAATGGAGGGAACATAGAAAGAACTCGAACCGGCCGGTTTCGTTGTACGGGGATGGGTTGGGAGCGGCGAGGTTTCCAAAGTATTTTCATCCCAGTCATCTGCCATCGGGCAGTTATCATTCGCTGATGGCAGTTCCGTTGTCTACGCGGAAGCAGCACCTGTTTGGATTTCTGGTGGCGATCAATCGTACCGGGCAGCAAGACGTCCGGAGCGCGATGGCTGTGTTTGATGTCAGCGACGAGGTAGCTGGCGAGGCACTTGGGCATATTGTGGAGCGCGGGTCGGAGATCCAGCCGGCGCTGCAGCAGACCCGCGAGTTGTTGGAGAGTCTGCATGCCAACCCGAAGCTGTCGGAGTTCTTCGGAAAGATACTCGAAGCGGCGATTGTGGGCACGGGTTCGCAACGCGGGGACCTGGCGTGGTGGAGCGATGGCCAACTGTTGGTGGTGGCGCAGCGGTCGGATGTACTCAATCAATCCAAGATACAGTTGGGGGCAATTGTCCCCGAACCGAGTCTGATGCGCATGGTGTTTGAGACGCGGCGCGCAGCGATCATGCCGAATCGGAAAGCCTACCCTTTCTGCAATTACTACTTTCACGCGTGGGACAAGACGGCGAGCGAACTGGCGATTCCGCTGCTGGTGCCGGGCAACGATCGTCCGCTAGGGGTGTTGAACCTGGAGGCGCAGTATGAGGGCTTTTTCGACAGCAAGGACTTGGCAACCGTCAGCACGATTGCGCAGCATGGGGCATTGTACGCGGCCTTGATCGAATCGCGCAGCACGGTTTATCAGATTCTGAGCACGGCGGCGGAGAAAGACCGCGAACCAAGGGAGAATCCGCTGGAGGCGACACTACGCGACATCGAACAGAGAACCGGCTTCCGGGCGATTCTGCTGTATGCAGCCGACTACCGCGAGGCGCAGTTGAACATGGTGGCGGCGCGGGGTAGGAACATCCCGGAAGGCGGCTATTGGTATTCGTTCGATGAACAGGCGCTGGCGAGCAAGGTGTTCCGCGAGAATGCACCCTACTTCTGTGCCAACGCAGATGCGGATCAGTTTGTGGCAGATCGGGGACGGCGGGATTTCGATGTACACGGGCCCGTGGTCGTGGTGCCGCTGCGTTTTGGACAGACAGTGGTGGGCGTGTTGGTGGCCTGGGACAAGAAGAAGAAACTGGGGGCCCCGCCGAGCGAATTCCAGGATCTGGAGCATTACGGGCCGCTGGTTGTGGGGAGTTTCATCGACCTGGGGATGATCAAGGTGATGGAAGAATTCCGGCGGTTGCAGGACAGGCTGTTGGAGAGAGCCCTGGAGATCGAGCCATTTGTTCACGATGTCCTGAGGGCATTGGGCTTGTTCTTCAAGCACGCGCGGGTGTGGAGGTATGAGAAGGACGGCTCGAAGATATCGAGATTCTGCTGCGTGGACTCAGTGGGAGTTGGTGAGACGGACGGGAAGTATCGCGGACAGGTTCTGCTGCCGGAGAGCAGCAAGTACACGGAGTTTATTGGAGAACTGGCGCCGCAGGCGATCGCGTTCCTGTTGAATCCGGATCAGCAGTTCGGGCCGGCGCCCGAGGCGGTTTTGCTGGATCGGCCCGTGAATGCGCCTTGGGCGGTATATCCGTTGTACGCAGCGGGAGAACGATTGGGACACGTGGCTTGCGACAATTATCAGTATCGGGAGATCACGCCGCGGGACCGGGAAGTGATGGCGCTGTTCGGGTCATTACTAGCGCAGGCGATCGACCGCTGGGGGTGGCCGACGTCGTAGAAGATGAACACCCACAAGAAGCCCGAAACCATTATGGCCGCCGTCGCGACGTGGTGGGGTCAGAGCAGGATGGATCCCTTTCTGAAAGTGAGGGTACAGCCGGCAACGTATTCCTGTACACGGAGACATGACCCAGTTTCCTCCGCAAGGACAAAACAGCATTCAATCGCACGGCCCAACTGCATTTCCGGGACGGTCCGATCCTCCGCTGCCACCGCCTTACCCCAACGCCCAAATCGTATCGCACCAGATGGCGTCCTGAGTGCACTCCATCAGGCAATTCATTTTGAATCCCTCCCTTCGCCTACTACCCAGCAGAGGCTGACGTGGCGATCAGAATCCTGAACGGCGGCACTTGTTCTCTTGCGCAGCAGGTGATGGACTTAAGCCGCTTCGCGCGTGAGGGCTCTGCCTGCGTTTGCGGCTGTGCGCGATTGCGACGAATGCAAGCGAGTGCTACTGAACGCCGAGCAGATCAAAGGCGCGAGCTTAGAAGAAGAAGCGCAGCGCCAACTGCATTTGCCTCGGATTGCGTGCGGCGGTGAATTCGCCGAATCGCGCGTTCACCTGACCGCCGGCCGCATCCCAGCGCGCACCCGCGTCCAAACCTGAGAACTGCGTGTGGTTGAACGCGTTGTACAACTCCCAGCGGAATTGCATGCGCATCTTCTCGCGAATCGGGAAGCTCTTGAAGAGCGCCATGTCCCAATTGTTGATGCCAGGCCCGCGAATCAGCGTCTTGGCCGAGTTGCCGACGGAACCAACGGGCGTGGCCGCGAATACATCGGTGCGGAAGTTGCGGCTGAAGGTACGCTCGCTCTTTGGCAACACCGGATTGCTGAGCACCATGACCCGCGCGCCTTGGGATGGCGTGCCCGTGATGTCCACCGCGTTCACGAAGGACTGGCCGATGCCGAGCGGCTGTCCGCTGACGAAGTTCGTCAGACCGGAAATCTGCCAGTCGCGCAATGCGAGCTTCGCAACCGGATTCGAGAACTTGCGCATGGGCAGCTCCCAAACATAGTTGATGTTGAGCACGTGCGTGCGATCGAAATCGGCGAGACCATAGTGCCAGGTGCGCACGTTCACCAGCGGGCTGATGGTGTCCGTATCGGAGTCGACGAAATCGAGCGTCTTCGACCATGTGTAGGCGAGCCCGAGTTCGAGGCCTTGCCGCAACCGCCGCTTCGCCGAGACCAGCAATCCATGATAGTTCGAACTGCCCGCGCCTTCGATCATGTTGATGTTGTTGTAGCCTTGCAGCGGCCGCAGGAACGGATTCGGCAACGGACGCCCCGGCAAGGTGGGATCGAAGTTGGCGGTGTTGAAGTTGGCTCCAAGCGCAATGGGGTTGATGTCGCGACGCCAATAGAGTTGCCTGCCGAGCGAGCCGCCGTAGCCAACGTCGACTACGATACCCTGTCCAAGGTCGCGCTGAATGCTGACTGAGAAGTTGTAGACGGCCGGCAGATTGCCTTTCGGATCGGCGGCGAAGACGTTCGATGGATAGAGCAAGCCCCGCGCGCTGGCGAGTTGCGACAGGTTTCCGAAATTCACGACAGGTGTGTCGATGAGGGGAGCCTGCCCAACAAAAGGATTGAAAAATGTTTCGGTGAAGAAGCGGTTGTAGAAGATGCCGCCGCCGGCGCGCAACGCCGTTTTGCCGTCACCCGTGAGATCGAACGCAAGACCGAAACGTGGGCCGAGTTTCACGCCGGTGGAGTTCATCAATCCGCGAGGAACATTCGGATTCGTGCCATCCACCACCATGCCATTCACAGGGTTGCCGGCGCCAGGAGCGAGAGCGCCGATCTGCGCGGCGGGGTAGATCTCGCCAGTGATGGGATGCACACCCACGCGCTGGCGGCTCGCGTTGAAGCCGGGCCGGATGAGCTGCGCGGTGCGAGCCGGATCAAACGCGGAGGGCACGAAACCCGCGATCAGATCGTCGCGCTCATAGAGCGGCGGAATCACGTAGAACCGCATGCCATAGTCGAACGTGAGACGGCGCGTCACCTTCCAGTTGTCCTGCACGAAGAATTCGAAGCTGGTGGTGCGCACGTTCATCAGCGCGGCATCACTGGACTGCGTGTAGGTGTTGTAGATGCCGAGGGCGGCGTTGGAGTACGCCCAGTTGGAATCGAGCGGATTGTTGACGTTGCGGGCGAAATCGATGGCGCCATTGAACGGCACACTCTTCTTCTGATAGCGGCGGAAGTGTTCCGCGTAGATGCCGGCCTTCATACTGTGCGCGCCCGCCGTCAAGGAAACGTTGTCGCTGAAGGTGAGGATGTGATAGCGGTTGATGAGCGGGAAGCGGCCTTCGATGGTGAGTTGCGCGGGGCTCGGCACTCCGCCGAAGGTCGCGTTGGGAATCACGCCCAGCGGGTTGCCGGTCTTGGTCAACTCGCCCGCCGTGTAGCCGAGGTTGCTGCGCAGTACGCGTTGCAGTTGCTCATCGGTATAGAAGTCATCGGCGGGCTGGCTGAGCCATCCGAAGTTGAATTCGTTGAGCAGCGTGGGCTTTAGAATGCGTGTCCAACGGCCCGTCAGCCCGACCGGACGGCTGGACCAGGTCTTCTCCATCTGCGGCCAGTTGAGTCCGCCGCTACTCGGAATGCCGACGCTGCCGGTTTGCTCCTCAGTGAACTTGTTGAAGCCGAAGGTGAGCGTGTCGGCGTTGGAGACGTTGTAGTCGACCTTGAGCGAGTGCGTGTATTTGGGCGTGGTGAGCGGCGTGTTGAACACGTAGTTGTAGTTGCCACGCGAGATGTTGCGATCAAAGAAATTCGGCTTGTCGAAGACATTGAGCAATGCGCGGCCCGATGGGTCGAGGCGCGAGGTGGGGATGATGTTGTTCGCGAAGGGCGCGTTCGCAAGCGGATCGCGAATCACGATGAGGCGGTTGTTGAGGTCGACGGTTTGTGAGAAGTTGCCGGCACGTTCGAGTTCGGTGGGCATGGTGAGGAACCCGGATCGCGCGTTCTTGATCGGCCAGAACTCCTGTCCCCAGTTGAAGAAGAGCTTGTCGCGATTGCGATTGAACAGGCGCGGGATGTAGACGGGTCCGCCGAGGTTGTAGGTGAACGTGTTGTAGCGGTAGCGCGGGTTTGCGAGGCCGTTGCGATTGTTAAAGAAGTTGTTCGCGTTGAACTGTTCGTGACGTTTGAAGTAGCTGGCAAGCCCATGCAGTTCGCGCGTGCCGGACTTGGTGACCACGACGACGTTCGATCCCGACATGCGACCGTACTCGGCCTGGTAGTTCGAGACCAGGATCTTCACTTCGGCCACGGCGTCTTGAGACACTGTGAGCTTCAACTGGCTTCCGTTGCCCATGTCGGCGGCGGGGATTCCATCGATGGTGATGTTGTTCGTGGTGCTGCGATTGCCCATCACGTTGAAGTTCGATGCGGAGCTGAGTTCTTCGGGCTGTGAACGGACAACCACGCCGGGCAGCAATTGCACGAGGTCCATCACATT
>JAEUQE010000244.1 GCA_016789785.1 Bryobacterales bacterium | reverse complement strand
CCACATCACCTCGCCGTTGGAGATCTTCATGGCTTGCGCAATGCCCGTGGTGTCGATCCAGTATGCATATCCCTGATCCACCACAGCCGTGCCGATCAGACTGCGGCTCTTCGGCTGATGCCACAGTCGATGCGTCGCGGTGACATCGCCCGAGCCGCCCAGCTTCACCGCCATCGACGGCCCCTGAAAACCGCTCGCCGCGACAATCACAGCTTCGTTGCTCTCGGTCGCTGCCAGCACCGGTGAAGGATACACCAGGTCGCCGAGCCCCTCGCTTGACCACAACAGTTTGCCCGTTCCAGGATCGTAGGCCGCGAGAACCTTGGGATGGCTCACCACCAGTTGACGACGCTCCTGATGTTCCACGATGAGCGGAGTGGACCACGAGCCATACATGTCTTCGGCGGACCAGTTGGCGAACTTCGCACCTGTGCCCGCTGGAACATTCACCTGCCAACTTGTTTTGCCCGTCTTCTTGTCAACGGCAACCACAAAACTCCGCTCTCCCGGACCGAAGTTGAGAAACACGTGATCGCCATCGAGCACTGGCGAACTTGCATAGCCCCAGGTGTGGCGCTGCTTGCCGAGATCCGATTTCCAAAGCAGCTTGCCCTTCATGTCGAACGCGTGCAGTCCGGCCGAGCCGAACCACACCACTACTCGTTCGCCGTCGGTGACTGGCGACGCCGATGCGTAGAAGTTCGTCGCATGCGTGGGATCGTCCTCCTTGTAAGACACCGTGGCCTGCCACAACGGCTTGCCCGTCGCGCGGTCCAGACACATCAGGAGACGTTCTCCGGAGGCCTTCTTCGGCTGCGTGAGAAAGATCATGTTGTTCCAGACAATTGGAGTGGAGTTGCCAGGCTCCGGGAGTTCCACGCGCCAGCGCACGTTTTCGCTCTTCGACCATCGCAGCGGCGCCCTCGCTTCTTTCGAAACACCATTGGCCGCCGGTCCGCGCCAGGCCGGCCAGTTCTCCGCGCGCAGCAACACACAACCCAGCAGAAGCATCGTCCATCGCATCACTCGCATATCTCCCTAGCTTACGGCAGGCGTGCTGTATACTCCACTGCTATGAACCGGCGTCGCGCAGTGACTCTTCTTTCGGCAGGTGTCGCATCGGCTCTTGCCGGCGCCGCGGGCGTGCAGGCACTCACTTTCGATGTGTTCGGCACGGTGGTCGACTGGCGCTCCAGCGTGATTCGCGATGGAGAGAAACTCGGTAAGGCTGCGAAGCTCAATGTCGACTGGGCGAAGTTTGCCGACCGTTGGCGCGACGGCTACGGTCCCGCCATGAGTCGCGTTCGCAAAGGGGAGCTTCCCTGGACCAGCATCGATAATCTGCACCGCATGATTCTCGATCAACTGCTTCAGGAGTTTTCCATCACGTCGCTCACGGAAGAACAGAAGCGTGACTTGAATCGCGTGTGGCACCGTCTGGACCCGTGGCCAGATGCGGTGAAGGGGCTCACGCGTCTTAAGAAAAAGTTCATCATTACGACGCTGTCGAATGGCAATCTGTCGCTGTTGACGAACATGGCGAAGTACGCGGGTCTGCCTTGGGATGCGGTGCTTTCCGCCGAGCTTTTCAAGCACTACAAGCCGGATCGCGAAGTGTATCTCGGCGCGGCGGCAATCCTCGATCTGCAGCCCGCGCAAGTGATGATGGTCGCCGCACATCCCGGCGATCTGCGTGCCGCGGCCGCCGCGGGGCTGCGAACGGCATACATTCCCCGTCCCTTGGAACGCGGTCCGGGCGGGCGAATGGAGCCGGTGGGCGAAACGAAGTTCGACGTCGT
Organism: Bryobacterales bacterium; assembly: GCA_016789785.1. Next base: position 11,023 of record JAEUQE010000244.1, on the reverse strand, counting down.
CGCGAAGGACTTCGTGGAGCTGGCCGCGAAACTGGGCGCCTGAGCTACACCTTCCAGCAGATCAGCTTCGGCTCCGTCATCTCTTCAATGGCGTACTTCGGACCTTCGCGCCCCGTGCCGCTCATTTTCACACCGCCATAGGGCATCTGATCCACTCGATACTGCGGGATCTGATTGATCATGAATCCGCCGACGTGCACTTTGCGCGCCGCGGAAAACGCCTTCTGAATGTCACTTGTGTAGATGCCCGCCTGCAACCCGTACTGCGAGTCGTTCACCATGGCGATGGCCTCGTCCAGTTCACCGTAGCTATTGATGCCGACAACGGGACCGAACGCCTCGCGGCAAGCGATCTGTGCAGTTGCCGGAACATCGGCGAGCACAGCCGGTTCGAGCGTCGCATGAGCGCGCTTCCCTCCCGTCAGCAGTTTCGCCCCGGACTGCACGGCTTCCGCGATCCAACTCTCCACGCGTTCTGCTTCGTGCGCCGTGATGAGAGAGCTGATGTCGGTGCCCGACTCCATCGGATGGCCGATCTTCAGTGCTTTGGTTTGTTCGACGACGCGCTCCAGGAACTCCGATCGCACGGCCTTGTGAACGAAAATGCGCTGAACGGAAATACACACCTGGCCTGAATGTGCGAAGCTCCCGGCCACACACCGCGTTGCGGCCTCGGCGACATTGGCGTCAGATTCCACGATCACCGCGGAGTTGTTGCCAAGTTCCAACGTGATGCGCTTCATTCCGCAAAGATTCCGCAGCCGCAGCCCCACTTCCGGACTTCCCGTGAACGTGATCATCGCCACATCTTTATGCAGGGCGAGTTGCTCACCAATGGATCCGCCAGGTCCCGTGATCACATTGAGCGCGCCCTTGGGCAGACCACACTCCAGGAACAACTCGGCCATCATCACCGCGCTGATCGGCGTGGTCGACGCTGGCTTATGCACAACCGTGTTCCCGCCCGCGATGGCTGGACCGATCTTGTGCATCGCAAGGTTGAGTGGAAAGTTGAACGGCGTGATTGCGGCGATCACACCCACAGGCTCGCGTACGGTCATTGCCAGATGGCCTTTGCCCGCGGGCGACGCGTCCATTGGCACCACTTCCCCATGCAGCCGATGTGCTTCCTCGGAAGAGAAAAGCAGAGTCAGCGCCGAGCGTGCCGCTTCGATACGAGCTTCCTTCAGCGGCTTCCCCGACTCCGCGCAGATTGCTTTTGCGAAATCTTCCGCCCGATCCATCAACAGTTGATACGCCTTGCGAAGAATGGTGGCGCGTTCATCGAGCGTCATCTCCCGCATGATGGGCGCCGCCGCTTTTGCGGACCGGACCGCTGAGTGCACTTCCTCTTTGCTTGCCTGAAAGATCGTACCGACGGTTGTGCCGTCAAAGGGCAGATGAACGTCCTGAGGCTTCGAGGTGCGCACAGCCTCGCCGCCAATCCGCATCGGGTATTCCATATCGGTTCTATGCTAGCGCGGCGCCACAACCACAAAGGATCCGCGTCAGCGAGGTTGGAGCGAGCCGAAGGAAAACTCCTCATCCACTACCTTGTTGTCGCGATCGACGACCACCGATACGAAGAAGCGCGACGCACCAGGCTCGCCAAACCGCATGTCGACGACGCTCACCTTCATCGCGCCCTCTGGCCGGTCCAATGGCGTCACCTGCCACAGCGGCAATTGCGAGAACTGCAGGAAACGCCGCATGGTTTCATGATTCCGCGCAGCCTCGATTGCAGGGCTTGGCTGCGGATGGTAGTAGAGCTTGCCGGCCGACGGATCGAACGGCATCAGCAGGTTGATGGAATGCACCGACATGTACCGCTCCGTCTCCACCACGCCTGTCCATGCGAACGGATTCAGCAGACCGGGAATCGCCGTCACTCTCTTCGACGCCGCGCCCGCATAGAGATGGGAATCCAACGTGTTCACCGCCCGGGTGTGCAGCATCACCCGTGCGTAGTCATACATCAGCACGAAGGAAAGGACTGCGATTGCCGAAGCACGTCCCTTTCCGGGCTTCGCGCCGATTTCGGAACTCACCAGCCGCGACAGCGCTGGTCCCGCAACCGCGAGAAACAACACGGCCCACAGGAAGATGTCGACGATGAACGTGCTGTCGAGACGCAGCCAGTCCGGCGCGAATGGCAGCAACAGCCGGATGCCGTAAACGTTGGTCCAATCGAGCAGCAAGTGGCTCAACACGCCGAGCCAGCCGCACAGGGATGAACGCACCCATGACCATGGCCCTCGCGTGAACATTCTTACGATCGCGGCAGAGGCAAGGCCAACCACGGGCGACAGAATCAGGCTATGCGAGATGCCGCGATGGTGATCCAGATAGTCGAGTGGACCGCCGATGCGTGTCACCAGGTCCGCGTCGGGAAGATTCGCGGCCACGAGCAGGATCGCCGTGGCACGCGGGCACCATTCCCGCAAGCCGGCGCGCGACATCATCAGCCCCACCAGCGAATGCGTCAGGTTGTCCATCGGGTCCGTTCGGAAGCCAGGAATTCAGGAGGCATCAGCAATGTCAGAGCGTCCGGAACGAAACGCAGTTCCGCGGGTAACAGTCCGCCGTCCTCACCGTCCACCTGCACATGGACGCTGGCGTTGCCGGAGGGAGCCATGATGAGGTGCGTCGGATGCAACACCGTCACGCCGCTGAGCTTACTGGTGGCGCCGGCAAGGACGCCAGCGAAGTACTTGAGATACCGGAAGGGGTTGGAGCCTTCAAACATGACCACTTCAAAATGTTTCCGCAACAGGCCCGCGCCGAGTGCGATCTCCAAATCGCCGCCATAGTTCCGGACACGGCTGGCGAGAGCGAAACTGCAGCGGACGTGGTGTGTGCCGTTGCGTACCTCCAACTCTTCCAATCTTCGCAGCAACGAACTGAAGCCCGCGGTCCAATAGGCGCCCTTGCCCAACATGCGCTTCAAGGACAGATTCAAATTCGCCACGATGTGTGCGTCGAGTCCTGCTCCCGCCATCAGCAGGAAGTGGCGTCTCGGCGCGCCGCCGGGATCGCAAAGCAGTCCAACACCGATGCGTGCCGGCTCGAACTCACCGAGCCTCGCCGCGACCTTTGCCGCGTTCGCCCCCATGCGCATCTCCATCGCCAGCACGTTCGCGGTACCCGCGGGGATGACACTGAGTGGCGTGTTGGAGTGAACCATGCCGTTGGCTGCTTCGTTGATCGTGCCATCGCCGCCCGCTACCAGGATCAGATCCGCGCCTTCTTCCACACACTGGCGCGCGATCTGCGTCGCATCACCAGGGCCAGCCGTGGGCCGTGGCGAAACACAATGCCCCGCATTTCGCAAACGTGTGATCACGGCGTCCATCAGTTTGGGATGGCGCCTGAGCCTGCCAGCGTTTGGATTGTAGATGAGATGTGCGTTTTGGTAGGTACGGATTCTCGCGGTCCTCTGCTCTTGCCATAATAAAACGTTCATGCCGTCTTCCGTCGCTGAACAGATTGAAGTCCTGCGCGCAGAGCTGCGCCGGCACGAGCATCTCTACTACGTTCTCGATCAGCCCGAGATCACTGACGCCGAATACGACCGTCTCATGCGCCAGTTGCAGGCGATCGAGGCGGAGCACCCGGAGTTGGTGACGCCCGAGTCGCCTTCACAACGCGTGGGAGGCAAGCCCCGCGAAGGTTTCGTGAAGGTGCGTCACAGCTCTCCCATGTTGAGCTTGGACAATGCACTGAATGAAGGCGAGCTTCGCGACTTCGACCGCCGTGTCCGGGACCTGCTGGGACACCTGGACTATCGCTACGTCGCCGAACTGAAGCTGGATGGATTGTCGATGGCCGCGCACTTCACCGATCATCGCCTGAGTCTTGCCATCACCCGGGGCGACGGTCAGGAAGGCGAGGACGTCACCGAAAATGCACGCACCATTCGCTCCCTGCCATTGCGTGTGAAGGATGCTCCGGCGGAACGTTTCGAAGTCCGGGGCGAGGTGGTGATGCTGCTCAAGGCGTTCGATCAACTCAATGCGGAGCGCGACCGGCAAGGTCTGCCGCGCTACGCAAACCCGCGCAATTCGGCCGCCGGCAGCCTGCGCGTGCTGGAACCCGCCATCACGGCATCACGTCAACTCGACTTCTATGCGTACCTTCTGCTGGTGGATGGGAAGCCGTACTATCCAAGCCACTGGCAGTCGCTGGAAGCGCTGCACCGGCTCGGCTTCAAAGTGAATCCGCATCGCGCGTTGTGCGCCAGCGTCGACGAACTGTATGCCTACTGCCAGCAGCGTGAACCGCAGCGCGACAATCTCCCGTACGAGATCGATGGCGTGGTGGCCAAGATCGACTCCATCGCGCAACAGGACCAACTCGGCTGGACTGCGAAGTCTCCGCGATGGGCAGTCGCGTTTAAGTTCCCGGCTCGACAGGAGGAAACCGTAATCGAAGATATCGGCGTGCAAGTGGGCCGCACGGGCGCTCTCACTCCGGTTGCGCATTTGCGGCCTGTGGTGGTGAGCGGCGTTACCGTATCGCGCGCAACGCTTCACAACGAAGACGAAATCGAGCGGCTGGATGTGCAGATCGGCGACACCGTGCTGATTGAGCGCAGCGGCGACGTGATCCCGAAAGTGGTTCGCGTGGTGAAGCAAGCCGAGGATCGAAGGCCGTTTCGCATGCCTTCGCAGTGTCCAGTTTGTGGCGGCGATGTCGTCCGCGCCGAAGGCGAAGCGGCCAGCCGCTGCATGAACACCGATTGCCCGGCTCGCTTGAAAGAGTCCGTGCTGCACTTTGCCGCGCGCGGCGTGATGGACATCGACGGCATGGGCGAATCGCTAGTGGACCAACTGGTGGACCGAGGCATGGTGCGAAGTATCGCCGACCTCTACGATCTGCAAGCGGAACAGTTGGCGGAACTGGAGCGCATGGGCAAGAAGTCCGCTGAGAAGATCTGGAGGAACATCCAGGACTCGCGTGAAAAGGGCTTGCCGAGGGTATTGAATGGCCTGGGCATCCCTTTCGTCGGCGAACGTACGGGGCAGATTCTCGCGGATACCTTCGGCGATCTCGACAGGATCGCGACCGCAGACCCCGAAACATTACAGACCGCGAATGAAGTGGGACCGAAAGTCGCGCAGAGTATCACGCGGTTCTTCGGCGACCCGCGCAATCAGGATCTGGTGGAGCGCCTGCGGACGGCCGGGCTCAAGTTCACGCACGAGGCGAAGAGAGTGGAAGGTGGACCGCTTACCGGAAAGACATTCGTCATCACAGGCACTCTGCCAGGCATGACGCGCGACGAAGCGAAGGCACAAATCGAGGCAGCGGGTGGCAAGGTGACGGACTCCGTCAGTAAGAAGACGCACTATCTGGTGGCGGGCGAAGCCGCCGGATCGAAGCTCGCCAAGGCACAATCGCTCGGCGTGCCGGTGCTGGATGAACAAGCACTCCTCGCTCTCATAGGACAATAGAAGATTGAAAGCGATTGTTCGAGTTCTTACTTCCTGGGGCCCGCTTGGCCTGTTTCTCCTCGCCATGCTCGATTCGGCGGGCGTGCCTCTGCCCACCGCCGTCGACGCATTGCTGGTTGCGACCGCGGTGGTCAGCCCCGCGCAGGCTTACTTGTCCGCGGCGCTTGCCGTGGCCGGCTCGGCCATCGGGTGCATGTTCCTGTTCTATGTCGCACGTAAAGGCGGCCAGGCGTATCTGGAGAGACACGCCAGCGGCGAAAAGGGCCTACGATTCCGCGCGTGGTTCCGCACCTACGGGCTGATTACCGTTTTTGTTCCTTGCTTTCTCCCGATCCCGATGCCTCTCAAGGTATTCGTGCTCTCGTCCGGAGCATTGGGCGTCGACCCGCGCAAGTTCCTGCTCACCGTGCTTGCTGCTCGCGTGCCGCGCTACTTCGGACTCGCGTTTCTCGGCGCACAGTTGGGTGAAGGCTCTGGCGCGTGGCTGAAGCAGCATGCGTGGCACATTGGAGGCTTCGCCATCGCGCTCGCCGCCGCACTGGTTCTCGCGGTGCGAGTGGTCGCCCGCCGGCAACTCGCACCGTACCGGGAAACCGCATAAGGGGCCCGCTTCCGAAGGTCGGTCACGCATTTCCAAGGGGCGGACAATCGATAGCCTCTGTAGCAGCGAGCTTCGAGAGCAGCGGGACTCCCCTTGAGAGGGGAGGCGGCAGGCAACGGTGCCTGCGCTACGGCAGCAGCACGAGAGCGTAATTGTGACGCGGTGTACTGACGCTTGTGCAAGAATGAGGGCCATGCGGTTTGCCGCTTTGCTGATCCTGCTATCGACGGCGTGTGCGCAGACTCCGCAAAAACCGATGAGCCGTGAAATCCTGACACTGCCTCCTCCGCCTTTCGACCATCGCATCGCCTATGGCAGCGGTGAGTTTCACTTCGGCCATCTGCGCCTGCCGAAGCGCCCCGGTCCGCATCCCGTGGCGATCGTAATCCACGGCGGTTTCTGGCGCGCTGCTTACGATTTGCACTACGCGGGGCACATGGCTGCATCCTTGACTCAGGCCGGATTCGCGACGTGGAATATCGAGTACCGGCGGATCGGTCATGAGGGTGGCGGCTATCCTGGAACGCTGGACGACGTCGCTGCCGCCGCCGGGCATCTGCGAGTGATTGCCGCAACTCACAATCTGGATCTCGACCATGTCATCGCGATCGGCCACTCAGCGGGCGGCCATCTTGCGCTGTGGCTCGCCACCCGAAAAGACGTTTTGCGCTTGCAAGGGGTGATTTCGCTGGCGGGTGTCGCGGATCTCCGTTCGGCTTGGGAGAAGAACCTCGGCAATGGCGTGACAGAAGAGTTGATGGGCGGCACACCGGAGGATCGCGCCTTGCAGTATCTCGCGGCCTCTCCCGCGGAGCAGCTTCCGTTACGCGTACCTTTGCGCTTGATCCACGGTACCCGCGACACCACCGTGCCGATCGCGATAGCCGAAGAGTTTGCCCGGCGCGCGAAAGCGAAGGGCGACGACGCGAAGGTGATCCCGCTCGACGGCGCAGGCCACTTCGAACTCGTGGATCCGCGAACCCAAGAGTGGCAGTCCGTCCTCAAGACCGCACTGTCGCTTGTGCCTCAGCTCTCTTCCGGCAGTACCCGGTGAAACACGTGAGTCGCGGCCAGCAGGCAGCCAATGCCAATCGCGACCGACACGATGCCCGCAAGATCGGATGAGCCCGTGGCAGCGCAGTAGCCGAATAGATAGGCCGACCGGTAAACGAACAGAATGCCGACCGCCACCAGCCACGGACCTGCCCACTGCGCTGGGTGCGCGACGAACCGCATCGACATCCCGCCCACCACCAGAGCGAAGGCGAGCGAGGTGGCGATGGTCGCGGCTAACGAGTTTCCTTGATGACGAAGCACCAGCGACACCACCATGCTGGCTACCCCGAGAAGCACAAATAAGCGCCCGGTAGTAAAGATCCCCATACCTCTGATTCCCTGCGCAGATTGTAAGGCAGGAAATTGGGAAAAGATAGGGGTCTGCGGAATGTGTTTCGACAGAAACGTATCGTCAACCTCGTCAACTCGTCAACTGGCGCCCCTTCCGCCCGGCGCGCGAGGAGGATATAATCGCCGGACATGTGTCAGCCCGGATTTTCACTCAGTTAAGGAGAATCTGAACAATGTCTCTCGGTAAACGAGCTGCCGCGGAGTTCCTGGGAACTCTATGGCTGGTCTTCGGCGGCTGCGGTAGCGCTGTTCTTGCCGCCGCCTTCCCCAATGTTGGCATTGGACTGCTCGGCGTGTCCTTTGCATTCGGTCTCACCGTCTTGACCATGGCCTATGCGATTGGCCATGTATCGGGTTGTCATCTGAATCCCGCTGTCTCGCTTGGCCTTGTGGCCGCGCGGCGATTCCCATCGTCCGAACTGCTTCCCTACATCGTGGCGCAGGTGCTTGGCGGAATGGCCGGCGCCGGGATCCTGTATGTCATCGCCAGCGGTAAAGCGGGCTTTGATCTGAGTGGCGGGTTCGCTTCCAACGGGTTCGGCGACCACTCGCCGGGCGGCTACGCGATGATGTCGTGCTTCACCGCGGAAACCGTTCTCACTTTCATGTTTCTGATCATCATTCTTGGAGCGACGGATCGCCGCGCACCGCAAGGCTTCGCGCCGATCGCAATCGGGCTCGGCCTCACGCTGATCCACCTCATTGGCATCCCAGTGACGAATCTCTCGGTGAACCCTGCCCGCAGCGCCGGACCAGCAGTCTTCGTCGGAGGATGGGCGCTGCAGCAACTCTGGTTGTTCTGGGTCGCACCGCTATTGGGGGCCGCGATCGCCGGTATCGTCTACCCGGCCGTTCTCGGCGAAACCGAGCCCGAATCGCGGGCAGTCCCTTCGCGAGCCGCCTCCGCCAAGGCCTGAACGGATTGCAGGCTGACGCCCACGCCTCAGCCTGCATCTTGATTTCCTGCTGTTCGCACCGCGCTCCCCTCTGTTCGCTTCCACAGTGTTTACGTCCCCGTGGACCATACCGTATTCTGATGGTTCATGCGGATAAAGATCAGTTTCCTTATTCTCGCGAGTGCTGCCGGGCTTTTCGCGCAGAGGTTCGAGTTCTGGCCGGGCGTACAGTACGACCCTTCCATTCCCACGGTACGCAAGGTTCTCGGCTATGACGCGGGTGACCGCATCAGCTCACATGCCAACCTCATGCGTTACATGGAGGCGCTGGCCGCCGCTGCCCCATCGCGGATGAAGATCGTCGACTATGGCAAGAGTTGGGAAGGCCGCAGGCTGGTTTATGCGGTGATCGGTTCTGAGGCGAACATTCGCCGCATGAACGAAGTCCGCAGCGGGATGCAGCAATTGGCCGATCCGCGCAAGACATCGGCCGACGCCGCCCGGAAGCTTGCCGGATCGCTGCCGGCGGTTGTCTGGCTGGGATACGGAGTTCACGGCAACGAGATCTCTTCTCCCGACGCGGCGCTGCTAACTGCGTATCACCTGCTGGCTGCCCGCAACGACAAAATGGCGCAGGACATCCTGGCCAACGTGCTGGTGCTGATCGATCCCATCCAGAATCCTGACGGGCGCGACCGCTTCGTTCACAACTTCGAGATCGCGGAAGGGATTGAGCCCGAAGCCAGCCCGCTGGCCGCCGAACATAATGAGCCTTGGCCCGGTGGGCGCACCAACCATTACTACTTCGATATGAACCGCGATTGGTTCGCGCTCACTCAGCCGGAAACGCGCGGCCGCGTGAAATCACTGCTCGAATGGTATCCCATTGTCTTCGTCGATCTGCACGAAATGGGCTCGGATTCGACCTACTATTTCGCACCCGAGGCCGATCCCTTCAATCCGCACCTGAGCAAGGACCTGATGGAAAGCCTGCAGTGGGTGGGCAAGAATAACGCCAAGTGGTTTGACCAGTTCGGCTTCAGCTACTTCACGCGCGAGGTTTACGACAACTTCTATCCGGGCTACGGCGCAAGCTGGCCCTGCTACTATGGCGGGGTCGCGATGACCTATGAGCAGGCCTCCTCGCGCGGCCTGCTGATGCGCAAGACAGACGGCACCGAGTTTCACTTCCGCGACACGGTGCGCCAGCACTTCGTCGCGTCGTTGTCGACGCTGGAGACCTCGGCACGTTATCGCGAGAAACTGATCGAGAAGTTCTACAAGTTCCGCCAGAGCGCGATTGAGGAAGGCTCGAAGGAGCCAGTCCGTGAGTACGTCTTTCCGAGATCCGGAAATGTCACTGCCGTCGACAAGCTGGCGTCTCTGCTCGCCGAACAAGGCGTGGAAGTGCGCCGCTTCCCGGCGCCGTTCAAAGTGAAGGACCGGGAGTTGCCGGCAGGCAGCTACGCGGTGTCTCTCGCGCAGCCATCGAAGCGATTGATCCGCGTGCTCCTCGACAGGCAGGTGCCGATGGAAGCGGACTTCCTCAAAGAGCAGGAGCGCCGGCGCGCCCGCAAGCTGCCGGACGAAATCTACGACGTGACGGGCTGGTCGCTGCCGCTGCTCTACAACGTGGAGATGCTATCGAGCGATTCGGCGCTCCAGGGCGCTTCCGAGTTGGTGAAGCCCGGTGAGATGCCGAAGGGCAAGATCACCGGTGGGCCCGCAACTGTCGCCTATCTGGTGCCTTGGGGGACCAATGGTGCGGGCAAGCTGCTGGTCGCCGCGTTGCGGCAGGGCTATAAGGCGTGGAGTTCCGATAAAGCCTTCACCCAGAATGGCCGCAAGTACCCCGCCGGTACGCTGATTCTCAAGGTGAAGGAGAACCCCGAGTCCCTGGCGGCGGCCATGGCGAAGTTGGCCTCCGAAACCGGTGTCGAAGTATTCGCGACCGATACGGGCTGGGTGGACGACGGTGTGAATTTCGGCAGCCGCTACGTTGTGCCGCTGCGGAAGCCCTCCATTGCGCTCGCCTGGGACACGCCAACTGGCGCGGGCGCAGCCGGGCACACCCGATTCGTTCTGGAACGGCAATACAGTCTGCCAGTGACTCCGGTGCGCACGCGTCAACTCGCCTTCGCCGACTTGAGCCGGTTCCATGTGATCATCCTCCCGGATGCGGGTTTTGGGGGCGACAGCTATCGAACGGTATTCGGCGAGACTGGTGCGCGGCGGCTGAAGGAGTGGGTCGGCTCGGGAGGCACGCTGGTCGCGATCGGCGGCGCCCTCACCTTTCTCGCGGATCCAAAGGTCGGGCTTCTGGCCGTGTCGCAGGAGAATCGAGCAAAGCCTGGCGATACCAGCAAGAAGAAAGAACCGGAGGCGCGGGTGCCTGGTCAGCTTTTCACCAAACAGGAGGACTTCGACAAGGCCATTCAGGCGGACACCGAATTGCCCGATCCTCTGTCGGGCGTTCTCGCGAAAGCGAAGCTCGATCAGGAGCACTGGATGAGCGCGGGGATGGGCGATACGGTGTCAGCGATGGTGGACGGCCGGGCAATCTTCACGCCCGTGAAGCTGGATGCGGGCTTCAACACCGCGTTCTTCGTGGGGCCGGAAGAGGTGGTGGCCTCGGGCTATATGTGGGAGGAAAATCGCAAGCAATT
>JAEUQE010000243.1 GCA_016789785.1 Bryobacterales bacterium | reverse complement strand
CACGGTCCCCTGCCACTCCTTGCCGGGCAGTGCGTCCCAGGTGATCGCCACCGGCAGCCCAATCCGCACGCTGCCCAGTTCCGGCTCGTCCACATAGACCACCACGCGCACCTTGCTCAACACGCCGATCTTCCCTACCAGATCTCCCGGTCGCAGATACGCGCCCGCCCGCACATCCAGTTGATACACGGTGCCCGCCATCGGCGCCCGCACCACACTCATCTCGATCCGCCGCCGCGCCAGCGCCGCAGTGTTCTCGGCGTCGCGAAGCTTCGCCTCCGCCAGCGCCCGCTCCGGCTGGCCGACCAAGGCCGCACGGCGCTTTTCCAGAGCATCGATCTCGGCTTGAATCTGGCTCACCCGCTCCCGCGCCTGTTCCGCTTCACGAGGCGTCGCCGCTTTCTTCTCCACCAGTCGTGCGAGCGCGATCGCTTCCTTGGCGGCGATGCCGGCATCCACCTTCAACTTCTCCACGCTGGCCGACAGCTCCGCCAGATCGCGCGTCCGGCCTCCGGTTCGAACCACGTCCAACTCGATCTTCGCCTGAGCGATGGCCGATTCCGCGGCAGCGAGTGCCGCCTGCGCCTCGGTGGCATCAAGTTCCAACAGGACTGCGCCCCGGGTCACCACTTGTCCCTGTGTCACAGCGGCGCGGCGGATCAATCCTTCCCGCTCCGCGCGCACTTCACGCCAATCGAGCGGCTCCACCTTCCCGTTCGTCCGCAGCGTGCTCACCAGTTTCTGCCGGACCGCCTTCGTGAAGGCGATTTCCGGAGGCGCGTTACGGACACTCTGCAGCCACCACACACCCGCACCGAGCGCCGCCAGCGGCACGATCCAAAGGAGCCGCGTCATGCGCCGGGACTCGCGCAGTAGTCAAACAGAAGCTGCCACTCCGCACGCTGAATCAGCAATGCCAGATGCTCTGCTTCCGATCCGGGCCGCCGCCGGGCGTTCTCGCAGAAATCGATGAACAGAAAGGGATCCCACCGGCTTCCGGCGCGAAATCCCGCCTTCGGATGCTGCCCGGCGAGCAGTGCCGATTCCGCCGCCAAGCGGTCAAACACCGCATGCGTCCCGGTCCTTCGGAACCAGTAGGCCGCGTTTCCGGCGTCCGGCTCCTGACGGTGCATGATCCCGTGCCAGAAACTGCCATCGGCCGTCGAAATGTCCTGCGAAAGCGAGTGCGATTCGTCCAGGCACGAGAAGTACAGCCACAGCCCGCTCAGCGCTGCCTGTGGCGCCCGCGCCCCGCGAAACAATCCATCCCCACTCGACTTGCTGAGCCGGATGCGCGCAGTCTCCGACGAGCAGGTTCCCTCGGCCAGTGGCATCAGCCTCTGTCCCCCGCCGTCCAACTCGAGAATCGCCGCTACATCCACTCCGTAAGTCGAAGCATCGAAATTCATACCTGATATTCATTGTGCCAGACGTTCGATGTCGCAGCGTCGTTGCTACAATCGGAGTTTGGCTCGCAGAACTAGAAAGAGAGGAAATCCATGAAAGGCAGCGAGAAGGTCATTGCCTGTTTGCAGGAGGTGCTTCGCGGGGAACTCACCGCCATCAATCAGTACTTCCTGCACGCGGAGATGATGGAGAACTGGGGCTACGAAAAACTGGCGAAGTACACCCGCAAAGAATCGATCGAGGAGATGCAGCACGCCGAAAAGCTCATTGAGCGGATTCTCTACCTCGATGGCGCTCCCAACATGAGCGAACTTTTCCCGTTACGGATCGGCATGAACGTGAAGGAACAGTTCGAGAATGACCTGGCCCTCGAACTCGAGGCCCTCCCCAGACTCAACAAAGCGATTCAGATCGCCGTCGCCGAGCACGACAACGGCTCCCGCGAACTCTTTGAAAAGATTCTGGTTGACGAGGAGCATCACGTCGATTTCCTCGAAGCCCAACTCCACCAGATCGCCGAGATGGGCTACCAGAACTTCCTGATGACCCTGACCGAAAAAGGCGAGTGAGCCGGACGGTTCTACAGAAAATTGTAAACTCTACGGAAAATGGAACGAAACGGACGTCTCGTTCGTCTGTATAGATAACAAACGAGAGAAACGCCTCCTCACGACCAACCCTTTCCCCAACACACCAACCTCGTGGGGAGGCGCCCTCAAGATTGAACTTGCCTTCTATTGTAGCTGTTCGATTGCGAACAGTACAGTCCCAATTTTGACATTCCCGTGCGGTTTCACACTCGTAAACAGGAAATCTACGTGGGTACGCCATTCCACAATCACCCTCTAGTGCTGCTTCTGCCGTAGCACAGGCACTCCTGCCGGCACTCCTGCCTGCCGCGCCGAGACTCGTCTCGGTGCAGGGCGAGGTGAACGAAAACTGACGGTCAAGGCGGGGGCGGGCGCCGATGATCACCAGGGCGACTTACAGGCCCCGGGGCACAGGCCTCGTGATACGGTAGCTTCGCGCCGTTAGCTTGGGCTGAGCTTGAGCCGACGCAGATTCTGGAAGGGAACGAGATCTTCGAAATAGGCAGTGGATTCAGAAGGGGGGGCGATGAGCCGGGCCGAGTTCGTCAATTGTGGCGAACTCGACCTCTACTCGGTTACGGTTTGAAAGCAGCGTCAGCGGCCAGCTACTTCGCCTTCTTCGCGACTGCCTTCTTCGCCACAGGCGCTTTCTTCACTGCCTTCTTTGCGGCAGGCGCCTTCTTCACTGCCTTCTTCGGAGCGGCCTTCTTCACCGCTTTCTTTACAGCCTTCTTGGTTGCCATCGTTTTTGATTCTCCCTAATGTAATGTCCCCGAAGGGATTTGCTCCATTTTAGCGCACAGGGAACTACACCGGGGGAGCCTGCGGAACAGGGGCTCTGGCATGGCTTTTCATCCGCACCGGAAGGCTCTCCGGAGGGGGATGAAGCTCGATCCCCTGAAACAGCCGGCGCGTCTCATACACCGCCAGATGCAGTGTGTGACACGCAGAACACCCCTGCAGATGGGATAGGTATTTCTCCCGTTCCGCCGGATCAAGTGTCTGGTCCAGGCATGGGTCCAGCAGTTCCCGCATGGCCTGGCAGACGGCATTATTGTAGTCGTTCATGCTTTCCCTCCTTGCGTCCGAAACGCCTCGTCAGGCGCTCCCGAAGAATCAGTCGCGCCCTCAACAGGCGGCTCTTTACTGCCGGCAGACTCAAATTCAAAGCCTCTGCCGTATGCTCGGTGGTCAGGTTTTGAATGTCACGCATCACAAAAACAACCCGGTACGTCAGAGGCAGGCTGGCGACGGACTCCTCCAGAATGGTCCGGAGTTGGTCCCGCGCGTACAGCTTCTCGGGGTTCTCATCCCAGATCGCGACATCCCGAATCAGTTCCTCATCAGCCTGGTACCGCACTGGCTCTTCTAGCGATGACTCCCTGAGGCGGCTGCGCTTCCGTAAGATCGCCAGCGCCTCGTTCACTGCAATCTTCGTGATCCAGGTCTGGAACGTCGAGCTCCCTTGAAACGAAGCGAGCCGGGAGAACACCCGCAGAAACGTTTCCTGGGCGACTTCCTCGGAATCCGCTTCGGACTGAGTAATCAGACGGGCGATCGAGTACACCCGCCTTGAGTGGCGGTCCACCAGTCTCTCAAAGCCCCCGTGATCTCCCGCCCGGCACCGCGCAATCAGTGCCGCGTCCGGATCTGGGGCGTGTGGGGCGAACGCACTATGGTGATGGTTGTTGTGGTTCATCTGCTGCCAAGCGGTAACCTGGCGCCTCACTGGGCGGTTTGCAAATCTGCGACCTTTCCGTAACTCCTTTAGAATCAATTGGTAATCGATGAGAAATTGCCCGGACTCAGGCACGCCTCGCTGGCTACTGCCCGAAATGATCCAGTTTCCCGCCGCCGAATTTGAATCCCAGCCCGCCTTTTGTCCTTCTCTGCAGGTAGCACATGCGACTACCGAGACCGCCCTCCAGCGCGACTCCCGGCTTTCTTATGGCTTCCACCGCCGGCACAGAGTGGGAGCAGGTCCGCAACTTCTCGGCACGCCAGAACCGGCAGGTGGCGAGGGTGTCATCCCTACGTGGGGTTATGCGCATCCTCAACCAGTCACCATGTGCGGTGATCCTCACCGAAACGTCTCTGGAAGACGGCAGTTGGCGCGACCTTCTCTGCGCGCTTTCCCGGCTGCCGAATGCTCCCGAGATCGTCGTGATTGATAGAAAGGCGGACGATGCCTTGTGGCTTGATGTTCTCGATGCGGGCGGCTTTGACCTGCTACGAACCCCTCTGGAAGAGCGTGATCTTGCGCATGCGTTCAATCTCGCCGAGGCGCACTGGCTGGCTCGTGTTTCTGCTGGCGTACGGGGCCTCGGCCTCGGCGCAGCAGGCGATCGTCAACATGCCCTCGGCAGACATTACCCCGAAGGGTAAGGCCTTCGTGATGCACGAAACCCAGTTCCGTTCATGGCAGCCCGGACGGTTCTGGGCTGGCACCAACTTTTTCTGTTACGGCCTCGGCCGGGCCACTGAGTTCGCAGTCACCAACTACAACGCGGGGACGCCGCTGCAACCCAATGTGGCTACGGGCATTGGCTTCAAGTCCTCCCCCCAGTTCTGGAAGGAATCGAAGCCGGATCTCGAACTGAAGCTCACCGGCGGGCAGATGGCCGTGCTCAACCATCGCGGCTCCGGGCTTGGCAGTTTTAGTTACAGCCACGTCAGCTTCCGGTTGCCCGGCGCGAAGACCCGGCTAACGGGGGGTGGCTGGGCCGGCACCCGGCAGCTCTTCAAGCGCAATACCGGAGGCGTTCTCGCGGGCATCGAACATCCCATCGGCAAACGTTGGATCGTGCTCAGCGAGTGGTTCTCCGGCCGCCACGACTTCGGCTTCTTCATCCCCGGCATCCTGTTCCACCCGACCAAACGCCAGATCATCGTGGCCGGCTACAAGATCGCCAATCGCGCCGTCAACGGCAAGGCCGGAATCGTGCTGGAATACGGGATCACGTTCTGATAATCCCGGCCACGCGTAACACGCCTAAGCTGATCCAGCGGGCATCCGGCTTCCGGGAGAGAATTCACGGGTCGCCCTGAAGAGCAGGCTTTGGATGCTTTGACCACGTTGTATACTCTTTTGGTCGGGAAATTCTCTGGGCCCGAGATCGTCCGTCCGAATCCCCAAGGAGCATGGCATGAAACGGAAAGTTACCGTAACTGTCAACGGGAACAAAGTCCATCAGGAAGTAGAACCGAGGCTGTTACTCGTCCACTTCCTCCGCGATACTCTCAATCTTACTGGCACACATTGCGCCTGCGAAACATCGCTGTGCGGCGCGTGTACGGTTGCGGTCGACGGCCTTGCCGTGAAGTCGTGCAGCATGTTCGCCGTCCAGTGCGACGGACGTGACGTGGTGACGATTGAAGGCGTGGCGAAAAATGGGAAGCTGCACGAGGTACAGGAGGGGTTCTGGGCGGAGCACGGCCTGCAGTGCGGTTTCTGTACACCGGGCATGATCATGGCGTCCCGGCAGTTGCTGGAGCGGAATCCGAATCCGACGGAGGATGAGATCCGGCATGCGATTGAAGGAAATCTCTGCCGCTGTACCGGCTATCAGCACATTGTCAACGCGGTGCGCGCCGCGGCGGCACAGGGGAGGTCATAGGCGCCATGACACCAGTGATCACGAAGCCCGAAACTCACGTCGGCCGGAGAATCAAGCGCAAGGAAGATCCGCGCATGATCACGGGCACGGCCACCTATCTGGATGACATCAGGCTGCCCAACATGCATTACGCGTCGATCGTGCGAAGCCCGTATGCGGCGGCGCGGATCAACCAGATCGACGCGAAGGCGGCCCTGGAACTGCCGGGCGTCGTGGGCGTTTTCACCGGGGCGGATCTGGATGGCGTGGGCAATGTGCCGTGCGGCGTGAGCCTGCCGGGCCTGCGGATCCCCAATCACAGCGTGCTGGCGAAGGGTCGCGCTTACTATGCCGGCCATCCCGTCGCGGTCGTGGTGGCAACGGACCCCTACGTCGCGCGCGACGCCGCCGATCGCGTAGAGGTGGATTACACACCGTTGCCTGCGGTGGCGGATCCCGAGAAGGCGCTCGAAGCCGGGGCGCCGGCGGTCCATCCGGAATGGCCGGACAACGTTTCCTTCGTCTACAAGCAGGAGAATGGCGAGGTCGACAAGGCGTTTGCCGAGGCCGAAGTCATCGTCAAGCGGAAGATGCTGCAACCCCGCCTGGTGGCCAGCCCGATGGAACCCCGCGGAGCGATTGGCGATTACCGTGCCGCCGAGGGAACCCTGACGCTGCACTCCTCCACGCAGATCCCGCACCTGTTGCGCTCCATCTCGGCCGCGGTGCTCGGTATCGCCGAGCACAAGATGCGGGTGATTGCCCCGGAAGTGGGCGGCGGATTTGGCTGCAAGGCCGATGTGTACGCCGAAGAATTGCTGGTGTGCTTCCTGTCGCGGAAGATCGGCAAGCCGGTGAAGTGGGTGGAGAGCCGCCGGGAGCATTTCATGGCCGCTTCGCAGGGCCGCGGCCACGTGGACTTCTACGAAATCGCCGCCAGGAAAGACGGCACCATTCTCGGCATCAAGGTGAAGATCATTCAGGATATCGGCTCGCACCAGCAGTTACTGACTGCGCTGATACCGACGCTCAGCGTCCTGATGCTTCCCGGTCTGTATCGATGCAAGACGTTCCGGGCCGAGGTGGTGGGCGCGTTCACCAACTGTTTCCCAACCGACGCCTACCGCGGCGCTGGACGGCCGGAGGCGACCTATGGCATTGAACGCATCGTCGACTGTCTGGCAGCGGAACTGAATCTCGATCCGGCCGAGATTCGTTTCCGCAATTTCATTGAGCCGCAGGAATTCCCCTTCGCGACGGGCACGGGGCTGGTGTACGACAGCGGTAACTATGCCCATGTTCTTCGCAAGGCGCTGGATACGATTGGATATGCGCAACTGCGGGAGGAGCAGCGGGCGGCACGGGCCGAGGGGCGGCTGATCGGAATCGGGATCGCCACTTACGGCGAAATCTGCGCATTTGGACCTTCGCCGTACACGCCGGCGGGAGGCTGGGAGTCGGCAACCGTGCGGATTGAGCCGGGCGGGCAGGTAACGGTGCATACCGGAGTGAGTCCCCACGGCCAGGGTGAAGAAACTACCTTCGCGCAAATTGTGGCGGATGAGTTAGGCGTATCCATGGACGATGTCGTAATCGTCCACGGCGATACCGCCATTGTGCAATACGGCATTGGGACGTTCGGATCGCGAGGCACCGCCGTCGGCGGAACCGCCATGTTTCTCGCGATTGAAGAACTCAAGAAGAAGATCGTGAAATACGGAGCGATGCTGCTGGAGTCGGAGAACGTGCATTTCGCCAACGGCGAAGTAATCTGCGGGTCCACCGGCAAGTCGGTACCGCTGGCGCAGATTGCAGCGGCATCCTATCGCGCCATGAAACTACCTCCGGGAACGGAGCCGGGGCTGGTAGCGACCAGTTTCTGGGAGCCGATGAACTTCACCTTCCCCTTTGGGGCGCACCTCGTGGTGACGGAGGTGGATCGGGAAACCGGAGCAGTGAAGATCACCCGCTATGTCGCGGTGGATGACTGCGGCAAGATCATCAATCCCCTGATTGTTGCCGGGCAGATTCAAGGAGGGATCGCGCAGGGAATCGGTCAGGCGCTTTATGAGCAGATGGTGTATAGCGAGGACGGCCAGTTGCTCAGCGGCGAATACACGGACTATGTCCTGCCGAAAGCGGCGATGATTCCGTGGATCGAAGGTCATCACACGGAGACGCCATCGCCGGTGAATCCGTTGGGGGTGAAGGGTGTAGGAGAGGCTGGTGCGATTGGCGCGCCGCCGGCAATTGTCAATTCAGTGGTGGATGCCTTGAGCCACCTTGGCGTCCGGCATATCGACATGCCCCTCACCGCGGAGAAGGTGTGGAGCGCAATTCAAGGAGCACGCGCATGATTTGCCAGGAATTCGACTATTTCGCACCGTCCACCGTAGGCGACGCGCTGGCATTGCTGGCGGATCCCGAGGCCAAGATCCTCGCCGGGGGCATGAGTTTGGTGCCGATGATGAAACTGCGCCTGGCGGCTCCCGCGAAACTGGTGGATCTGCGCGGAATCGCATCACTGCGCTCGATCAAGAGAGTGGGACAGACGATCGAGATCGGGGCGATGGTGACGCATTACGAAATCGAGTCCGCGCCGCTGGTGCGGAGTGCCTGCCCGCTTATGGCACAGAGCGCTGGGGCGATTGGAGATGTCCAAATCCGGAATGCCGGTACAATCGGCGGGAGTGTTGCGCATGCGGATCCCGCCGCCGACTATCCGGCCGCGCTTCAAGCGTTGGAAGCGCGGGTCCGGCTGACGGGCCCCGGCGGCGACCGGGAGTTGCGGTTCGAGGAGTTTCTGGTCGACACATTTACCACGGCTCTGGAACCGGGTGAGTTAGTGACCGCGTTGATTGTGCCCGTCGAACCGGAAAGCAGCGGCACTCACTATCAGAAGCATGCACAGCCCGCGTCCGGATTCCCGATGGTGGGTGTTGCCGCACGGGTCCAGCGGGCGGACGGCCAGATCTCGTTTGCGCGCATCGGCGTAACGGGCGTGAGCGGAAAGGGATATCGGGCTCGAAACGTGGAAGAGAGATTGGTAGGTAGCCAGGGAAGCGAAGCGGAGATCGAAGCGGCGGCGCAATTGGCGGCTGAGGGTGTGGAGGTGAATGCCGACATCCACGCATCAGCAAAGTACCGGGCGCACCTCGCCCGTGTCGCAACCGCGAGGGCGATCCGGTCGGCACTGGCGCGCGCGCGATGATTCGTCAGGGCCGAGAGGTGAAAGTTGCGGGTTGAAGGAAGCTACACGGTTCCAGGCACGCCTGAGCGCGTGTACGCCTTGTTACTTGATCCGGTGGTGCTGGCGGATTGCATGCCGGGATGCCAGCAGTTGGCAGCAACCGGCGAGAACACCTACGAGATGAAAATGAAGGTGGTTCTTGCGGCGCTCAGCGGCGACTTCACGGGTAAGATCGCGATTACGAACGCGGAGCCGCCAACCTCCTACCGCCTTTCGGTGGACGGCACCGGGCGCATCGGTTTTCTGAAGGGCCATGGCGATCTGCAGCTCGCCGCCGTGGAAGGAGGAACGCTCGTCTCCTATGAAGGCGACGTTAGTGCGGGCGGCACGCTGGCGGCAGTGGGGCAACGATTGATGGATACCACCGCCCGAATGATGATCCGCCGTTTTTTCGAACGGCTGGTTTCGCAGCACGCCGTGTGACGCATGGGATTTTCTAAGCCAGAGGGGCGGCCCGGGTCTATCGGTCGAGAATGATCAACTGATCCTCCGAAGCGGGCAATTCAGCGATGCGGATCGCATTTCGCCGAAGAACGTCCGCCGCAGTCTCCGTTGGATAATCGCAGGAGCGCAGGATAACGACTTTAGCGCCAGGGAGCTGCTTCAGCAGTTGCTCAAAATCACTGTCGGTCGAGACCAGAACGAAACCATGTTCTATGGCGTACTCGAGAATCCTTCGGTCGCCGGCTCGGGCGAGCCCATTTCGGAGTGCACTTTCCGACTTCGGAAACTCGTCGAGCAAGAGCGGAACCAGCCGGGGCAACAGGCTTTCGTCGAATAGCAGCTTCATCCTCAGCAGGCTTTGGCAGACCCCGCCAGTTCAGCGGCATATGCATACACGGCAAGGAAGTCATCCGGCTCGAGTTGGGGATAGTCGCTGAGGATTTGCGTCTGGGACGCCCCACCGGAAAGCCATTCCAGAATCTCCTGAACTGTGATCCGGTGGCCGCGAATGCACGGTTTGCCGAACCTTACATCAGCATCGATGGTGATTCGCTCTAGCAGCAAGCTATGGACTGCCGGCATTTTGGCTCCTTGGACGATTGTACGCGGCCCTGCCCCGGCCCATGCGAGAGGTCCCCAGCGGGGTGGACTCTCCAGCACAAGCGTCCACCGCAATCACGTTCTGACCCGCAACCGCACGATCGTTTCGAGGTGATACGTCTGCGGAAACAGATCCACCAGCGTCATCGATTCGATTTCGTAACCCGCCAGCAGTTTCGCCAAGTCACGCGCCAGCGTCGCCGGATCGCACGACACCACCGTCAGCTTCCTTGGCTTCCACTCCAGCAACCGCCGCACCACTTCCTTCCCCAACCCTGACCTCGGCGGATCCGCCAGGACAAAATCCGCCGGCTCCGTCACGGTCTGCAGGAACTGCTCGGCGGGAGTCCGCAACGCCTGAACCGCCGCCCCGGACTCGCTGGTATTCTCCATCAGGTCGCGCCATGCCGCAGTCCCTGTCTCCACCGCGCTCACGCTGCGAAACTTCCGCGCCATCGCAACCGTGAACAAACCAACCCCGGCGTACAAGTCCACCGCCGACTCGCCCTCCTCATTCCCCAACGCCGTCTCCACCAGCCGGTCCACCAGAAAGCGATTCACCTGAAAGAACGCCGTCGGGCTCACACGAAATACCGTCCCCAAGGCCTCATACCGCAACGCGCCGTCAACGAAGCCCGCGATCTCCCGTCCGCACCACTCGAAGAACCGCTTCGCAATCGGCCTGTCGCTATCCAGAACGTTCAGTTGCACCTCTGTCTCATTGGTGAACAGTTCGACGTTGCGCAGCATGCGCGGGAATCCCGATTGCGCCGACATCCGGTGCAACGCGGCCAGCGCTTCATTCAGTTTCGGCGAGCAGATCGCGCACACATCGATCTTCCGCAGCGCATTGCTGTCAAACTCGTGAAAGCCAATCCGCCCATCTTCCACATGGAACTGCGCCCGGTTTCGATAGCCGAACTCCGGCCCCGCAATCACGTCAATGGTCTCGGGAGGAGTGAACTTCCCAACGCGCTGCAACACCTCGCGCAGGATACTGATCTTCTGATCGAGTTGATAGTCGTGCGAGGCGTGCTGGTAATGGCATCCACCGCAGACACCAAAGTGCGGACACGGAGCACTCCTCCGGTGCTCGGATCGCCGCAGAATCTCCACCGGCTTGGCCCGCAGCAACTGTGGTTTGCTCTCGGTCACCGCGACCCTCACCTGTTCTCCCGGCAGCACCAGCGGCGCCAGGACCACTTGCCCCTCCAGCCGCATCAGGCCTTCGCCGCCATACACCAGCTTCTCCACCGGCAGTTCCAGTTCACGCGTGTTTGTTTCGGTCATTGATTATCACGTACCATGAAGAATTATCCCCCTTTCTCCAGCAAGCATGAAAAAACGTGTCCTTTCCGGCGTGCAGCCAACCGGCAACCTGCACATTGGCAACTACCTCGGCGCCCTCAAGAACTGGGTCAAGATCCAGTACGACTACGAGAGCATCTTCTGCATCGTCGACCTTCACGCCATCACCGTCTATCAGCAGCCCGATGAACTGCGCAACAACATCCGCTCGCTTGCCGCGCTCTTCATCGCCTGCGGCATCGACCCGAAACACTCCGCCGTCGTCGTCCAGTCCACCGTGAAGGAACACGCCGAACTCGCGTGGCTGCTCACCTGCGTCACTCCCGTCGGCTGGCTCGAGCGCATGACCCAGTTCAAAGCGAAGTCCGAGCTTCAGGAAACCATCGGCGATGGAATCCTCCAGTACCCCGTGCTGATGGCTGCCGACATCCTCATCTATCAGGCCCACGTGGTCCCCGTCGGCGACGATCAGGCGCAGCATCTCGAACTGACCCGCGACATCGCGCAGCGTTTCAACTCACTCTATGGCGAGACATTCGTCATGCCGGAAACGAAACTGCCCGCCGTCGGCGCGCGCATCATGGGCCTCGACGAGCCCGACAAGAAGATGAGCAAATCGGCGACAGGCGCGGGCCATGCCGTGGCCCTGCTCGATCCACCCGACGCCGCAAAGAAGAAAATCATGCGCGCGACCACCGACTCCAATCCATCGGTCGACTTCGAAACCATGGGCGCCGGCGTCCGCAATCTCCTCACCATCTTCCAGGCCTTCAGCGACTGGAGTGACGATCAGATGCGCGCCCACTTCCAGGGCCTCCGCTATGGCGACCTCAAGAAGCAGGTCGCGGAGATGGTGGTGACTTCGCTCGCACCCATCCAGCAACGCTATCGCGAGATCACCGCCGATCCTGCCTACTTGGATGGAATCCTGGAAGAGGCCGCCTCGCGTGTGCGTCCGATCGCGGATTCCACCGTCGGCCTTGTGAAACAGCGAATGGGCGTCTACTCGCGGGGATAATGCAGACGAGCGAGCGCATCACTCTCTCGTCCTATGTGCGATTGCTCCGCGCAAATCGCAACTTCCGCAATCTCTGGTACGCGCAGATCGTCAGCGAGATCGGTGACTGGCTGTACATCATCGCCATCTATAGTCACCTGCTCGAACTCACGGGCGGCGCGGCGAAGAGCATCGGGTTCGCCTTCGTTCTGCAAGTCCTGCCGCAGATGCTGACCGCACCCATTGCCGGCGTGCTCAACGATCGCCTCAGCCGGCGCGGCATCATGATCGCCACGGATTGGGTCCGCGCCGCCGTCATCGCACTGATGTTGTTTGCCCAGAGCGCGGACATGATCTGGTTCATCTATGTGCTGCTTTTTCTCGAAACCGTCTGCTGGGGGCTGTTCGAACCCGCGCGCAACGCCACCATCCCCAACGTCACCCAAGGGCACGAAACGGTCGTCGCCAACGGACTCTCCTCCACCACGTGGTCATTCAACTTCGCGGTCGGCTCGGCGATCGGCGGGATCATCGCGGCCTTCGCAGGCAAACAGGCGGCGTTCCTCGTCAACGCATTGACGTTCATCGCCTCCGCGCTTCTCATCTCGCGCACCAGGTTCGAAGAGCCGCACATCGCGCATCACCCGCCGTTT
>JAEUQE010000242.1 GCA_016789785.1 Bryobacterales bacterium | reverse complement strand
CCTGGATATCGGCGTGCAGCGGTACCAGGTAGTGACGGCCACCGCGTTTGCGCGGGATGCATACATCGCCGACAACACAGCAGATCCGCCCACCCCCCACGAGCACACGCGCACATTCGCGCCAGACCCGATCCAGTTGATGGAGGAAGTGCTCGTAGTCCGCGAAGTGTCCCATTTGATCTTCGTTTCCAGGAGCGTACTCCTTCAGGGTCCAGTAGGGCGGCGAGGTTACTACAAGGTGGACCGAAGCGTCTGGAATCCAGGAGAGGTCTCGCGCATCACCAAGGTGAAGCCGATGGGTGGTTCGATGGTACGGCGGCGGCCACGCAGTCTCCCGGTAAAAGGCGTTCGCCTCCAGTAGCGCGCGCAATCCTTCGGGCGTATTGTCCTCATTCGGAAGCACTGGCACTGGTCGCGAAGCCTTCTTCGCGAACAGGTCTTGCTGCGGCGTGTATCCGTTGCTTTTGGCGTTCTTCAATGGTCTCCTACCAGGCAGCACCATGCCGAAAACAAGTTGGGGGCTACGATTGATTGTACCGTTCTTGGGTGGCGTCTGGCCCATCAAGAGATCTTATCGGCGCGAAAGGCGTTCTTTGCTCTTCCGCGCCATTTGCATGAGGTGGGAGCCGCCTGATGCCCAGCAACACGCAACTAAGATGGTAGCCTCGAAAGACCCTGTATGACAGACAAAGACCTATCGAAGGCAGCAATCTTGCCAGCCATCTTGGTTGCTGGATGCGCAGTCAAGTTGGCTTGGCAGCCACTCGGGTTTCATGCGATCTGGCTCACTGTGGTTGTGGGTCTCGCCACGTGGGGTTTGCTGCATACCAAGCCGGGGAAGCGTATCGCGCGAGTCCGGGTGGAGATGATGAGCGGCACGCGATGGGAGGATGTCTGGGAGGCACGCTAACAGTTGCTGTACCGGTGATCCTGTTCCTTTGGGCCCTTCGTTCATGCTGACAATGCACGCCCGACGCTGGTCACTCGCTGACCACCGTTGGGAAAGTCCAGCACCGAACCGTTTCAAAAAAGCGATTTGAGTGTCGTGATCGGGGTGGGGAGGCAGTGCTAGTTATCTCTCACCCGATCGCTCCCCTCAGCAGCCGCAGCCCTTCCCCGGCTGCGTCCCACAGCGCATTGTTCAATTCCTCGCTAGGACCTGTTTCGTCTTTCCGCCAACGATAAACTTGGCTTCCTGTCAGAAGGTAGCCCACTGCTCGATAGGCTTGCGAGTCGGCGGCGTTGATACGGCCAGTCTGGAGGAGTGAAATCAGGATGGCGGCGATGGGCGCGGTGTGCGCGTACGCATCAAGCAGAATCGGGGAGCCGTAGATTTCCTTGAGGGTGTCCACCTCATTGAAGAGGGTTCGCACGACGCCTGATCTGCCAGCACTACAGGCGGTGAGGAAAAGGTACTCGGGAGCAAAATCCCTCAGCCAGCGCCCGACCACTGTCCACGAGCGTAGCCCGTCTCCCGTCATCTTCAGACCCTGCTCATTGCTGTGGCCGACAATCAATACGGTGCGGAATACCCCGTGCTCCTGGAGAGCCTCGGCAAGATCACGCCCAAGTTCCGCCTCAGTATTGGCGCGCACCACAACCACTCGCTTTTGCGGCATCAGGCTGTGAACAAACTGCGCGAACTTGCTGCCCAGGTCCATTTGCTCAGAGGCCAGTTGCTCCGCATCACATTCAATGACTAGCAGGTGGGAACGACTCGGCTTGCGACGCGGCGGCTCAACGAGCTTTCGCTTCTTCGCAGACGGCATACCTCAGTCTATCCTGTTGTCTGTTGCCCTTGTCCGATAGCGAGGCGTAATGCTCTGAGAAGCCCTTATCGGCGCTAGTCGGGAATCATCGTCGGCTTTCGTAGGGACACGGAAGATCTGGCGTTCATGGTGACAACAAGGATTTCGGAGCCCATTCAGACCAGAGAAAACCTTCTTCGGGCCTTCTTTGTGGGATTTCGTTCGAGAGGGGATACCGCTAACTATTGATTGAGTGGTGAGCGCGGAAGGAATCGAACCTTCAACCTACTGATTAAGAGTCAGTTGCTCTGCCAGTTGAGCTACGCGCCCTCTTGGGAGGTTCGTGGCGGGTGCCACTCTTTCGATCATACCACACTCGTTGATCACGCGCCGCGCGTCAGCGAAGCCGGGTCCACTCGCGACGCGGCGCGCGCAGGAATCCAGCACGCCAGCAACGCAACCACCACCAACACGCCGCACGACACCGCGAAACTCCACGGATCCTGCGCTCGCACTCCGTACAACAACGCCTCCGTCACGCGACCCATTCCAAGCGACAGCGCCATCCCGATCCCCACGCCCGCAGCCACCTGCCACAGTCCGCGCGCCAGCACCATCCGCTGCACATCCCAAGGCCGCGCGCCCACCGCCGTCCGAATCGCCAACTCGCGACGGCCCACCCGCACCACGTAACTCAACGTCGCATAGATGCCCACCGCCGCCAGCACCAACGTCAACAGCGAGAACCCGCCCAGCGCCCACGTCTGCAGACGCCGTTGCGCCGTCATCTTCCGCAGCGTCGCCTCCAACGTCGTCACGCGCGGCCACGGCACACCCGGCGCCACACGCCGCATCGACGCTCGCACCGCACCCATCACACTCGCCGGATCACTCGACGTGCGAATCAGCACATCCATGCTCGAATGCACAATCGGACCAAAGCCCTCGCAGACGGCCTCGCGCTCCATTCCACGCCGGCGCAGATCCGCCACCACGCCCACCACCTCGATCCAAGGGCCATCCGCGTTCGCCGTGCCGAACTTCAGTTTCTGGCCAATCGCGTTCTGAATCGCATCCTGACCGGGAAAGAACCGGCGGGCAAACGTCTCATTGATCACCACCGCTGAGGGCTCCTCGCGATAGTCGCGCTCCTCCAGCAGCCGGCCGCGCAGCAGACGAACTCCGGCTGCTTCCAGAAAACCCCATGACACGGCATCGACGGTCACCTGTTCGCGCGACTCGGTCGCCCGCCCTTGCACGGTCACCACGTAGTCGGCGTTGCGACCGTAGAAGAAACTGGTGATCGCGCCCGCCGCGGCCACGCCGGGTTGTGCGCGCAAGTCGTCCAGCAAGCCGCGGTAGAAGGCCTCTCGCTCCGGACGGTTTGCGGCGTTCCTGTCGACGCGCAACAGGAGTGTGTGCTTCGCGTCAAATCCCGGGTCGACCGAGTCCACGCGCAGGAGCGAGCGGAGGAACAGGCTCGCGCCGGTCAGAAGCATGAGCGACACTGCGAACTCGCCGATGATCAGCAGGGACTGCAAGCGCCTTCCCGTGCGATGCGTGATGCCGGAGCCGCCGCCTCTGAGGGCTTCCTGTGGATCGCGCCTTGATTGGAGCCACGCGGGTGCGAGGCCGAACACCAGCGCGGCTGCAAGCGCCGATGCGATGGCGAACAGCAGCACGGGCGGATGCATCCGAACATCGGCGGCACGAGGCAGATTCTCAGGCGCAAGCACGGGCAGCACTTGCAACGCGGCTTGTGCCAAGGCGGTACCGAGAATCGCGCCGGCGGAGGAAAGCGCGACGCTCTCCCAGAGTTGCATGCGGAACAGGCTCGCGCGGGAGGCACCAAGGGCGATGCGGATTGCGAGGTCGCGCTGACGGCCTTCTCCGCGCGCCAACAGCAGATTGGCGACGTTGGCGCAGGCGACCAGGAGCACCAGCGCAACGGCGCCCATCAACAGCCACAGCGCGGACGGGAGTTTCTGCCCGAGAATCTGCTCATGGAATGGCACTATGGCGACACCGAAGCCGCCGAATTCGGGATCCGTGATGGGATGTGCGATGGCCAGCCGGCGGCCGATGAGGTTCAGTTCGGTGGCGGCCTCCGCTGCGGACTTGCCTGGCTTCAAGCGCGCGATGCCCATGAAGAAGTCGAATGCGCGAGCATCCATGAACTTCGCAAGCGGAGGATAGGTGCGCGCGGGCACCCACGCATCCTGCAGGAACGGAGGAATCCCGAAGCCCGCCGGCATCACACCACCGACTCGCCAGAGCGCGGCATCGAGTTCCAGTGTCTGGCCGACGGCGGCCTCGGCGCTTCCGAAACGGCGACGCGCCAACCGCTCACTGAGGATTACTGTGCGATCGCCGCGCAGTTCCTCGTCGTGTGTGAAGACGTGGCCGGCGACCGGAATGCCGCCGAGCAATGCGAAGTAGTTCGCGGAGACCACGTCGATCTGGAGGCGCTCCGGTTCCGGGCCGCCGAGGGTCGCGCTCATCCCACGTCCTCGGGCTGCGATGTCCTCGAAAACGGTGGACTGCGCTCTCCAATCGAGATAGGTCGGATAGCCGAATCCCTCTTCGCGAATGCTGCGTTTGGTGTCGTCGATCCAGAGGAAGACGAGGCGGGCGGCGTCGCGCGCTTCCCACGGTTTCAGCACGACGCCATAGAGCACGGAGAAAATGAGCACGGCAGCGCCGAGGCCCAATGACAGCGTGGAGGTCGCGGCAAGGGTGAATGGCCAGTCGCGCCGCAGACCTCGAAGCACCTGCCGCAAGGAAGACATCTTTTCATCGTAGCGCTGTGGGAAAGTCGCGATTTGGGGCGAGTGACGGACGGCTCGCGCTTGACGTGCGGAGGGGGCTCGGGTGAAAATAACGCAGTTCACAACAATCCTAACGAGGCGCACCTACCGGGTGCCCCCATGTGAACAGATGTAGTCCACAGGAGATTTTGTAGTGAGAGAAAAAGGTGTAGTGAAGTGGTTCAACGCCGCTAAGGGATACGGATTCATTCAGCGCTCCACGGGCGAGGATGTCTTCGTGCATTACTCGGCGATCCAGATGTCCGGCTACCGCACGTTGGACCAGGGTTGCGAGGTCGAGTTTGAAGTGAAGACCGGGCCGAAGGGACTCCAGGCAGAGAACGTCGGCAATCCGTAGTTAACCGCTTCCAGTTTCGTTTTGGTCTTGGGCCGCTGGGGTTCCAGCGGCCCTTGTTGTGTCTGGACTCAATGCTTTTCACTTTTGCATTTTGGCGCCACGCATTTTACGGTAGCGCGGGCACTCGTGCCTTCCGCGCCGAGACTTCGATTCGTCTCGGTGCAGGGCAAAGTGAACGGAAATGCGCAGTCACGGCGGGCGGGGCTTATGATCCAACCAGGGGCGATTCACCGGGTCCAGAGCACGGGCCTCGACATGAGTGTTGAGGCGGCAGCCTGAAGGCTGCGTTACCGTAGCTTCTGGACGCTTGGCGATGCCCTAAATGAAGAGTGTTGTGTCTAGACTTGGAAATGTGGACCGAATCGACTCGCGTGCGCTGCGGGTAGCAACCTACAGCTTCAATTTCGTCGCCGCACTTTCGGGCGTCGTTTGCGTCTTCGACATCATGCGCGACTCCGAGTGGCTGGCGCGCGGCGCGGGCCGGCCGCTGTGGGAGCAGCCGTGGTATCCACTCGTGGTGACCGCGGCCATGTTTGTATGGGTTCAGGGATTGGCAGCAATCGCAACCGGGGATTCGATCCGTGCGACACCCGGAGATCCCA
This sequence comes from Bryobacterales bacterium, assembly GCA_016789785.1. The sequence continues at coordinate 7,446 of JAEUQE010000242.1, read as the reverse complement.
ACGCATCTGTACTGGGCCGCGCGTGGCTCGGCTCTCACGTGCGAGTCATCCAACATGGACGACTCGTGATGGCAGCAGTGCTGGCACTCATTCTTCTGCTTCCTGTGATCGGATTGCGCACTACCGGAAAAGCACCCGTCCTCGCGCTGCTGCTTTCGACAGGTGCTGTGAGCGTGCTTTGTCTCGGCGGGATGGCCCTGCACTTCTCACGGGCAAAGCGCCAGTTCGCCGAATGGGCCAAAGCGGAGAGTGCACCGACCGGCGCGCGGCCTCGCTGGCAGTGGCACACGAAGTTTCGCAATGCGGAAGATGCGAGGTTCCTCTTCCTCAGCGCTGCCGACGGTGGGATCGGCATCAACACGGCACATCCGCGCGTGCGGGTTTATGCTGCATTGGCAATCGCGTTCGCGGTGATAATCGTACTTGGACTGATGATGCCGCCGAAGGGGCGTCTACCGCAGTAGGGTGGCGACGTTTCCGCCGAGCCAGTAGCCCAGAATCGCGCCCACCAGCACGTCGCTTAAGAAGTGCATGCCCAGGAGAATGCGTGAAGCGGCGATACTGAGCGCGCAGAAATACAGCCCGATGGCCAATTCCGGATAGAACTGCGAAAGGCTCGCCGCCATGCCGAACGCGGTGATGGTGTGGCCGGAGGGGAAACTGAACTGGTCGGGTGGAAGCAGCGTCGCCCAGCAGTGCGGCTCAATGTGGCAGGGACGCCGGCGTCCGGTGAAGCGCTTCAGCCAAAGGAAAACGCCAATCCCGATGGCTGTGGCGAGAGCCGCGGCGCCTGCCGCGTAGTAACGTTCCGCGCCTCCGAACAGCAGGATCGCCGCAAGCATCGCATACCACAGCCAACCGTCGCCGCCACGGGTCGCACAGATCATCCACAAGCGCACCCAGCGAGGTGCGCTCCAGCGGTTGACCTTCCGCATCAGCCTGTGATCGCGCGCGGCGATGAAGCTCAGCATATGGGCAAATCCCACTCTATAGTGTAGACTCGCTTGCCTGCTTCCCGTCATACACCCCCATTAATCAACATCCAGATGTCAGTTTCGTGAAGTGAAGAAAAAACATAAGTGACAACAGATGTTTTGACGCCGGATAGCCGCCGGTTCCTGCTAGATTGGGAAGGTTTGCCAATGAAGCATGTCGATTTCGTGTTCTTTGACGCGGGCGGAGGCCATCGCGCCGCGGCCAACGCGCTGAAGGCAGTGATCGAGCAGCGGGGCTATCCGTGGCAGGTGCGAATGGTGAACCTTCAGGAGGTGCTCGATGAACTCGACATCTTTCGCAAGTTCACCGGCATCCGCATGCAGGATGTCTACAACCTGATCCTGAAGAAGGGCTGGACACTGGGTTCCGCGCAAGGCGTGGTGGTAATGCACTGGCTGATCCGCCGCTATCATCCCGGTCAGGTGCGGATGCTGAAACAGTTCTGGCCGCGGCATAAGCCGGATCTCGTCGTCTCGCTGATCCCCAATTTCGGCCGCGCGCTCTATGAAAGCCTGAAGTCCACGTGGCCACAGACGCCGCTGGTCACGGTGCTCACGGACATCGCCGACTATCCGCCGCACTTTTGGATGGAGGCGAACCAGGATCAGTACTACATCTGCGGGAGTGAGAAAGCGTGCGGACAGGCGCGGGCTTTGGGCTATTCCGACGATCGGGTGATCGGCGTTTCCGGCATGGTGCTGCATCCGCGGTTCTACGAACGGCCTCCGGTGGATCGAGCGGCGGAACGGCGCAAACTTGGGCTTCAGCCGGATCTCCCCACAGGCCTTATCCTGTTCGGCGGCCAGGGATCACCCGTGATGAAGCAACTGCTTCGCCGCTTGCAATCCTCATCCACGCGCGTGCAGTACATTGCCATCTGCGGCAAGAACGAAGCACTTCGCAAACAGCTCTCCAGTGTGCGTTGGGACTTTCCGGTGTTCGTGGAGGGCTTCACTTCAGAGGTGCCCTATTACATGCGCTTGTCCGACTTCTTTATCGGCAAACCGGGGCCGGGGAGCATCAGCGAAGCCCTGGCGATGGGGCTGCCGGTGATTGTGGAACGCAACGCATGGACCTTGCCGCAGGAGCGCTACAACGCCGACTGGGTTCGCGAAAAGCAGGTGGGCATCGTGCTGAGCAACTTCGGTGAAATCGGCGCGGCGGTGCAAGCATTGCTTGCCGGCGAGAGTCTTGGAGCATTCCAACGCGCAGCCGCGGCGCTGGACAATCAGGCCGTCTTCGAAATCCCCCCGATTCTCGAACGGCTGATGCAGCCTTGAGTGTGCCGGGCCTGAGTGTGCGGGGCGTGGCAATCGTTGTACTCTGATTCCACGGCGTTCTCGCGGGCGCCAGGAGCAGATTCGTTGGACTACATTCACCTGAAGCAAACCGATCTCACGATCTCGCGCATTGTGCTGGGCACCATGACGTTCGGCGGTCAAGCCGATGAGGCCAGCAGCTTTGAGATTCTTGACTACGCCATCGGCGAGGGGATCAACTTTCTCGACACCGCCAACGCCTACAACAAAGGCGACACCGAGTCCTTACTTGGCCGCTATTTGAAAGGCAAGCGCCAGAATGTGATTCTCGCCTCAAAGGTGTTTAACAAGATGGGCGAAGGGCCGGACGAGAAAGGGCTTTCGCGGGCGGCAATTCAGCGTGCTGTGGAGGATTCCCTGGCGCGCCTGCGGACCGACTATCTCGACGTCTATTATCTGCATCAGCCCGACCGGACGGTGCCTATTGAGGAGTCGCTGGAAGCGGTGGAGCGGCTTGTGGAAGCAGGCAAGGTGCGTTACGTAGCCAGTTCCAACTACGCATCGTGGCAGATCGCGCAGATGCAGCACGTCGCCGCAAGCAACGGATGGAAGCCGGCGCGGATCACACAGCCCATGTACAATCTGCTGTCGCGCGGCATTGAGCAGGAGTATCTGGAGATGACTGCGGCGTATCAGCTTTCCACCATCGTCTACAATCCGCTTGCCGGCGGATTGCTGACCGGCAAGCACAAGCGCGAGCGAGTCACGCCCGGCACGCGTTTCGACAACAACCGCATGTATCAGGACCGTTACTGGCACGACGATATGTTCGATGCGGTGGAAGCGCTGCAGAGGACCGCCGAAAGCGAGGGGCGTTCGCTGATCAGCTTGGCGCTGAATTGGGTCTACCGCCACACGCCGGTGGATGCGATGATTCTCGGCGCGACGCAGAAGTCGCAACTGGAGCAGAATCTGCGCGTGCTCGGCGAAGGTCCACTTTCTGAAAACGCGCTGCGAACCTGCGACGTGATCTGGCAGGCACTGCGAGGCCCGGCGCCGAAGTACAACCGGTAAGATCGCGGGCGCTGTCACACATCTGGAATAATCGGAGGAGGGGAAGGCATAGCGTGGCAGAGCATGACGCACTGCCCATTTTGCCAATCACCCGCGGATTCTTCGGTACTTGCGGAAGCCAGTTGGGCGCCCGCCGAGGTTGTTGCGAGGATCGCGCGAGACAATCCCCAATGGCGGCGAGAGGATGGGGCGTGTCCGGCTTGTCTTCAGCAGTTCCTGCTGGAGGTGCTGCTGGCGCGCGGGGAACAGGGATTGCACGAAACGATTCAGGATGTTTGGCCGCTCGATGCGGAGGCGGCCTATGGCGCGCTCCCGACACCTCTGCGCATGCACGCCGATCCGCATCATGTCGGACGCGGGGTTACGCTGGCGATGGTGGATTCGGCGTTCTTCCCGCATCCGGATCTCACTGATCCCGTGAATCGCATCAAGGCCTGGGTGAATGCCACCGTGGATCCACCGGAGGCGCATTTCTTCACGCCGGATCAAACACCGCGATGGAAAGGCTGGGACGATGGGCGCGCGATTCAATGGCATGGCCTGATGACCAGCGTGGTGGCTGCGGGAAACGGCACTCGCAGCCAGGGCCTGTATCGAGGGCTCGCGTCGGGCGCTGATGTGGTTCTGGTGCAGGTTTCGAATAATCGCGGCCACATTACCGACGCAGCCATTGAGCGCGCGTTGCGATGGTTGAAGCGGCACGCCGGAAGGCTGGGACTTCGCGTGGTCAATCTGTCAGTGGTTGGCGATAGCGGACCTTCGCCGGACAGCCCCATCGACAAAGCGGCGTCGGCGCTGGTGCGCATGGGAGTGGTGGTGGTTTCGGCCGCGGGAAACGATGGCGTGCGCCGCTTGTATCCGCCATCCACCTGTCCCGATGCGATCACGGTGGGTGGACTGGATGACAACAACTCGCTTGACCATGAGCAGCACCGCGTGTGGCATAGCAACTACGGCGAGAGCACGATTGGCGCACTCAAGCCGGAGCTCGTTGCGCCGAGCATCTGGCTGGTGGGCCCGCTGCTGCCCGCCACCAACGAGCATCAGCATGCGTCGAACCTCTTCTTTCTGAGTTCGGTGGGAGACAGCGCGGCGGAGAAGGAGATTGTGGAACGCAAGCTGGTGAGCCCGCACTACAAGCTGGTGGAAGGAACCAGCTTCGCGGCGCCGATTGTCGCTTCCACCATCGCATGCATGCTGGAAGCGAATCCCGGACTCACGCCGGATCTTGTCAGACAATGTCTGGCGGCGGCGTGTCATCGCGTTCCGGGCGCTCCGGTCGAGCAGCAAGGGTTGGGAGCGATTGATTCGGGACAAGCGGTTGCCCACGCGTTGCGGGCGAAGGGTGGCGCGATGGAGGGCTTCTCGCTCTCGCCGGATGTGCGCCGCAACGAAACGGTGTTCCTGTTGCGGAACGTCAAAGCCGAGCAAGTAGAAGTCTTCGGAAGCTGGAATGAGTGGAAAGGCTCCGTGGAGGCGTTCCAGATCGCGGCGGGTGTGTGGCGGGCAAGTGGTCCCGCGCTCAAGCCTGGCCGCTACAACTACAAGTTCCTCATTGACCGGAAGCACTGGATGGATGATCCTTCCAATCCGCGCAAGGTGCCCGACGGTCATAGCGGGTTCAACAGCATCATCGTTGTTGGCCGCGGCTGAGTTTACACTGAGAGTAACTATGCGTCTCGCCCTGATCCTGCTGATCATCAGTGCTGCGTCTCTCTTCGCGGAAGAGAAATTTGAGAGCCGCGAATGGCGTTCTTCCGGCGCGTCGCGGACGCCCATTGCGTTTCGCGCGGCGGGCATCTATGCTTCCGCCGATGTCGAGGTGCGTGTCTCGCAGGATGGCGTTCAGTGGAGCGAATGGCAAACCGCGCATGCTCATGAAGAAGGTGAACTGCTCTTCTTTGGCGATCTACACCAGTACCTGGAAACAAGCGCGCCCGTTCGTGTTTTGTTGATTGATCCGGGCGTGACGGAGCATGCCGTCTCCAAACTTGCCGTTCGTTCCGCGGTGGACGCGCCAGCAGTCGTGAAGCGTGAGGATTGGGGTTGCACGGCGCAGGCATGCCCCTCACGCGGCGCGCCCAGCTTCACCACGGTGACGCATCTCATCGTGCATCACAGTGCGGGCAACAACAACGCCGCGGATTGGGCCGCGGTGGTGCGTGCCATTTGGGTGCTGCATGTGCAAGGCAACGGCTGGAACGATGTCGGATACAACTATCTGATTGATCCGAACGGCGTGTTGTACGAAGGGCGCGCGGGTGGCGACGGTGTGTTGGGCGCGCACTTCTCCGGTGTGAACACGGGCACCATGGGTGTGTGTCTCATCGGCACCTATTCGGTGCTTGCGCCGCGTGCTGGATCCATCGAGACACTGCGGGCACTGCTTGCGTGGCAAGCGCAGAAGTGGCGCATCGATCCGGGTGGGCGAAGCGTGCACGCGGCGAGCGGGCTTCTGCTGAACAACATCAGCGGACATCGCGATGCGGGGCTTTCTCCGCGCGCATCCGGAGCCACCGAGTGCCCTGGAAACGGCGTCTACGCGCTGTTGCCACAGATTCGGCGTCAAGTGCGCTCGACTGCGGAGGGAGAATGCGCGCTGAAGATTGAGAAGCCGAATCGATGCGTAGGCTCCGATGTCGGATCGCTGTCGCTGACTGCCGAGATCGCACCTGGGTGTGAACTGAACGTGCAGAGCCGTCACGACTGGATCACCGCGGCGCTCGATGGATCCACGTTGAGGCTGGAGGTTGCCGCCAACAGCGGGAACGCGCGAAGTGGTGTTGTCACGTTGAATGGCCAGCGCATCGACGTGAATCAAGCTGCCGCGGGCCGCGCCGCACAGCCTTGCGTCGACTTCGATGGCGTGGTGAACGCGGCAAGTCTGGAAGACCGGCCACTGGCGGCGAATGGTCTGTTCACGATCTTCGGCGAGAATCTCGCGGCCGGGGAGATGAAGTCGGATGGTGCGTCGTGGCCCACGCAACTGGGCGGCATCAGCGTGACGGTGAACGATCGCGCGGTGCCCATTGGCTTTGTCAGTCCTGGTCAGATCAATGCGCAACTGCCCGTAGTGAACATCGGTTCGGCGCGCATTGCGGTTCGCAGTGGCGATGCGGTCAGTCCCGAACGTCTGATCTGGGTTACCGAGGCGTCCCCCGCGGTGTTTGCGGCGATTGTGGAAGAGGCGGGTCTGCTGAGCATCTACTACACGGGCGGCGGACGCAATACGCCCGCACCTACCGCCACCATCGGCGAAGGCAATGCCGAACGCGTGAGTGTCGACGCCGCAGCAGGGCTCATCGGTGTACAGCGGGCCGTCTTTCGCATTCCGGAAGGCGCGGCGCCCGATGCCGAGGTCACGATCGCGGTCGCCGGTGTGACCAGCCCGCCTGTGCGGATCGCGCAATAGCGCTATTGCAGCTTCACGCCGAGAATCGCAGCCAGACGGCCCGCAATCGCTGTCATCTCCATCTCTGGCAGACGCTTCTTTGCGATGCCTTGTCCCCATAGCGCAAACACCGAACGATAATCAGGACGTCCCGGCCAGAGCCCATGCGCGCCTACTTCGCGCGGTGCTGTGGTCAACTTATCCTTCGCCGTGCCGAACATCACGTGCGGCACAGGTTCGAACACCGCGGCGGCATTCCGGAACCGGTCACTGAATCTCGAGAGTTCCTGCTTCGGAATCTCGCGGCCGATGCCGAGTTCGCCGTTCTTGGCCGCATCCCGAATCTCCGCCGCGGCCGCGTCATCGTTGGCGATCAACAGCGCAGGAGTGACGGTGAAGTTGCCTTGCATGGCTGCGCTGATGTTGACGACACGATCGATGCGCTCAAAGCCATGATCGCTCACCAGCGCCAGCACATAGTTGCGAGGCATCGCGCGCATGATCTCGCCAATCAACTCGTCGGTGTATTCGAGGATGCCTTTCGCGTCGCGGGTGAAGGGCCCCATTTCATGTGCCTCGGAGTCGTGATCCACGAAGTGCAGCAGGATCAGATCGGGACGCTTCGCTTTCAACAGGAACATGGTGGCCAGTGCGCGGGAACGGTCGTCCATCCACTCATGCGGATAGGCTGGAAACATCTTTGCGATCTCATCCGAGAGGCCTGGC
>JAEUQE010000241.1 GCA_016789785.1 Bryobacterales bacterium | reverse complement strand
GGAATGCGTGATCTGAACGAGATCCGTCAGAATCTGCGCGAAACCGACATGGAGACGGCGGCGCAGGTGGCGGACCTGATCCGTGAGATGCAGCGGCTCGATCCGTCGCGATTCCCGGGCAACCCTGCGTTGCTCGAACAGCTTCGCGCGCAAGTGCTGCCTGATCTGGAGCAAATGGAGATCCAGCTTCGCCGGCAGCTTGAGGAGAAGCAGGGAGGCCAGGTGCGCACTTCCACCTCCGATCGCATTCCCACGGGCTACGCCGAAGCGATCGCCGAGTACTTTCGCAAACTGAGCAAGGGCAAGTAGGGGATTCAAGCGGCACCTTGTTCACGCGATTGAAAGACGTGTGAATCCGTGCGCACTGATTCGGCTACACTGAATCTCATGTCCCCCGAGGAGCAGGTCACTCAACTGCTGGTTGAGTGGAAGAATGGCAATCAGGGCGCGCTCGACATCCTGACGCCGCTTGTGTACGACGAACTCCGCCGGCTGGCGGACCGTTACCTGCGTACCGAGAGCGACGCCGCGACTCTGCAGCCGACCGCGCTTGTTCACGAAGCCTACCTGCGCCTGATCGGCGATCGTCTTCCCGACTGGCAGAGCCGGGCGCACTTTTTCGGCATCGCAGCGCGCCGCATGCGCCAGATTCTGGTGGAACATGCGCGGCGGCACCACGCAGCCAAGCGCGGCTCCGGCGCGAAACACGTCGGCTTTGAGGAAGCACTCAACTTCGCGCCCGAGCGCGGTAACGAAGTGATCGCCCTGGATGACGCACTCAACGCACTGGCTCAGTTTGACGAGCGCAAGGCGAAGGTGATTGAGCTGCGATTCTTCGGCGGACTGGGACCGGAGGAGATCGCACAGGCTCTCGGGATTTCCATCTCGACGGTATCGCGCGAACAGCGCATGGCCGAAGCCTGGCTGCACAGGGAGATGACGAAGCAGTGAATCCCGATCGCTGGAAGCGGGTGGAGGAGATCTTCCTTGCCGCGGTGGAGAAGCCCGAGGGAGAGCGCACACAGTGGGTGGACCAGGCGTGTGAGGGCGATGATGAACTCCGCGGCGAAGTCTACTCGCTCCTGGCAAGTGACGATCAGGTGAGCGACACCTTCGTCGAAGGCAGGGTGCAGGACGCGGTGGTGTCGTTCGGACAGAAAGGTCCGGATGTTCAGCGGGTCGGCCCATACGAACTGATTCGCGAACTCGGCCGTGGCGGCATGGGCACGGTGTTTCTTGCGCGCCGTGCCGATGATCAGTATCAGAACGAAGTGGCGGTAAAGCTGGTGCGTCCGGGCATGGACACGGACTTCATCCTGGCGCGATTCCGCCGCGAGCGGCAGATTCTCGCAAGCCTCGATCACCCCAACATTGCGAGGCTGCTCGATGGGGGCACAACGCCCGATGGCCTGCCCTACATCGTGATGGAGTACATTCGCGGGCAGCGGATCAACGAGCATTGCAAGGCGGAGAACCTCAGCATCGAACAACGCATCGCGATTTACCTTGATGTGTGCGCGGCTGTCGATCACGCACACCGGCACTTCGTGGTGCATCGCGATCTCAAGCCCGGCAACATCCTGATCGACGAGCGTGGCACACCGAAGCTGCTGGACTTCGGAATCTGCAAGCTTCTCTATGGCAATCCGCTGGCGCCGGAAGAGACGATGACGCAGGGTGTCGGTATGATGACGCCCGACTATGCGAGCCCGGAACAGGTTCGTGGCGAACCGGTCACTGTGGTGTCCGATGTGTATTCACTGGGCGCGGTGCTGTATGAGCTGCTCACTTCAGTACGTCCGCATCGCATCGAGAGTTACACGCCGCAGGCGGTGGAACGCGCGATTTGCGATCTCGACGTGCAGCGGCCGAGCCAGGCGGCGCCGGGTCTGGCGAAGCAACTCGAGGGTGACCTCGACACGATTCTGCTGAAGGCCATGCAGAAGGATCCCGCACGGCGCTATGCGTCGGCGGAGCAACTCGCACAGGATCTGCGGCGATATCTGGAACACCGGCCGATTCTGGCGCGCACGGATTCGTTGAGCTATCGCGCCGCGAAGTTCCTGCGAAGGAACCGCAAGGAAGTGATTGCCGCGGCGCTGGTGCTCGCATCGCTCTCCGGCGGCATGATCGCGTCCATCCGGCAGGCTCGGATTGCACAGCAGCATCTCAGGCAGGTGCAACAACTCGCCAACACGTTTGTCTTCGACGTTCATGACTCGATTCGTGAGTTGCCAGGCGCCACAAAAGCTCGCGAACTCATCGTGGAGCGCGGAGCGGAGCATCTGGACCGCCTTGCGGCTGTGAGTGGCAATGACGCGACTCTCGACCGCCAGTTGGCGGCGGCGTATCTGCGGCTCGGCGAAGTGCAGGGGAATGTAATGGGGTCGAACCGCGGCCGGACGACGGCGGCGCGGGGAAGCTTTGAGAAGGCGGCGAACCTGCTGGAGAGGCTTGCGAAGGGCTCCGCCTCGGACGTGGAACTGCACGTGGATTGGCTGAGGGTGCTGCGGCGGCTTGGCGATCTGGATTCCTACACCCGGAGCACTGGAGAGGCTGTCACTGTGTTTCGCAAAGGCATCGCGATCGGCGAACCGCTGCTGGCGCGGAATCGGAACAACATGGAGTTGCAGCAGGCACTGGCGTCGCTGTACGTCGGGGCGGCGCGGGCCCAGCGTCTGGCCGATGAGGTGGAAGCGGCGCGGGATTCGAGCACACGAGCCGTGGAACTGCTGGAGAATCTGCCTATGACGGATGATGCCAAGGGCCGCGAACACCGGTCGGCGCTTGCGGCGGCTTTGTCGGCCGCGGGGATGAACTACGGCCGGCTCAATCAGGTGCCGGATGCGCTCAAGCATTTTCAAGCAAGCGTTCGCCACCTGGAGGCGTTGGTGCAGGCAGAGCCTCTGAACGTCGCCTACAAGCGCGAGTTAATGCTGGGCTACAGCCACATTGGCGATTCGATGGGGAGTCCCACGCTGGCCAGCATGGGCGACACAGCCGGGGCCGTTCAGGCTTATGGCAAGATGGCGGCCATCGCACGCGAACTGCATGAAGCGGATCGCGAAGACAAGCGAGCACTCGCTGACTACGGCATCTCGCTGTGGCGTTTGGCCAACGTGATGGCGCCATCCGATCCACAGCGGGCCGAGACGTTTCTGAAGTCGATGCAGGTGCTCGATCGGGCCAACGAAGCGGACCCCGGAAACGCCATGATCGGGACGAATCGCACGTTCATCGCGTTCGCGCTTGGCGACTATTACGCGGGTACGAATCGTAGCGAGGAGGCGTTGAAATGGTGGCGGCGCTCCATTGAGATCGGGGAAGCGATCACCAACGCCGGCAATACCTCCAGCACGAAGACTCTGCTGGCCTCTTACCGGCGGGTCGCCGATATGGCGGCGCAACGCGGCCGAAGGGAGGAAGCGATGTCGATTGTCAGCAAGGCGATCGTCCTTGGAGAGGCTTCCGCGAAGGTGGGGCAGAAGCCGGAAGCACTTGGCAACCGGGCGGCGGAACCGCGCGCCTATGCGCTTGCGGGATCGGTGAGCGAGAAACTTGGCGACGTCGCGAAAGCCCGTGACTGGTATGAAAAGAGTCTGAACGCCTGGAAACCCCTGGTGTCCGCCAAGGGGTTCCGGCAAACGGACAGAAAAGATTTGCAGGAGGTGGAGAGCGCCGTCGCGCGGCTCTCCAGCAGGAAATGATCACACCCCGGCAGCAGATGCTGATTCGCGAGAGTTTCGCGGGTGCGCGTGAACTTGCGGAGCCACTTTCGCAGCTCTTCTATGGAAGGTTGTTTCAACTCTCTCCTGAAGTGCGCCCGATGTTCCGTGGCGACATCAGGGCCCAGGGCAAGAAGTTGATGGATACGTTGGGGGTAGTGGTTGACGCGGTGGAGGATCTGGAACCGCTGCGTCCGAAGCTGCGCGAGTTGGGAGCACAACATACCGGATATGGCGTGGAGCCGCACCAATACGAGACAGTGGCCGCCTCCCTTATCTGGGCCATCGGGCAGGCCACGGGATTGACCGTGGAGGCGCGCGATGCCTGGCGAAAGCTGCTCAACGAAGTATCGGCGGAGATGCTCGCCGGATCGAAGCTCAACGATAAAGCGCGCGAACCGTCGCGGTGATCGCCTCCGGCACAAGGTGTTGCCAATCTTCGCCGGCGGCAATCCGGCGCCGCACCTCGGTGGACGAGATCGCGTCATAGATTTCCTCAAACGCAAGCGGACGAATCGCATGCTCCAGGTGACTGGGTGGGAGGTAAGCGCCCATGCGCCTGGCCACCAGCAGTTCATACTCCCGAAGCTGTTCTTCGATCGAAGGATGGTCCACGTAGCCCCACGCGACAATGCGCTCCGCCGTGTCCCGGCCGCATAGGAAGCGCATTCGTGTGGCCGCTGTGTAGTGCTCGCGGCACTCGCGCGCGATTTCCAGAAAGAGTCCTCCCTCGCTCGGCGCAACGCTGAAACGCGGCTGGTGGGAAGTTGCGTCCAACACCATAGAGACGCGCTCCGGAATGCCCACCGCGTCGTACTCCTTGTGAGGGAACTTCACGGGCAAAACAAAGAGCACCTCGTCTGTTTCAAACAAATCGAGTGAAGCTTGCGCGAGCGCAAGGTGAGCTCGCGTCGGCGGATGGAAGGCGCCGGAGAGGATTCCGAGCCGCTCCGGACGGCCTTCAGCTCTTCGAACGAAGCGCATATGTAAAGATGGTAGCTAGTCACATGTTCAGTTGGATCTGTCCAAAGTGCGGCGCTGAAGTGCCGCCACATGAGAATGACTGTCCGCGCTGCACGAAAGCGCAGGCACCGCCGCCTCCGGTGGTGAGTGCTGCTCCGCCTGCGCCCGCGGCCACACCTCAACCCACAACGCCATCGTCCACGTTGACGGCAACAGGCGCGTTTTCGCTGCCTCTGGCAAGTACGACATCGCAAACATGGGCGCCTGCGCCACAAGCACCGGTTCCTGCCGCGCCGCCTCCCGCCGCTTCGCAACCACCGGCCCCAACTCCTGCGACGCAGTGGAGTGCGCCAGCAGCCCCGGCGCCACCAGCGCCACCTGTCGCGCCACCTCCCGCACCGCCACCACCAGCATTCGCTTCCGCGCCAGCTCCGCAGTGGCAAACGGGCCCAGCCGCTCCGGCCGCCCCGCCCTATACGCTGCCCCCGCCTTCGCAAGGCATGCCGGCATGGCTGGTGACGTTCATCGTCGCCCTCGTTCTCATCGGTGGAGGAGCAGCGGGACTGTACTTTTATAAAGGCGGCGGTTCTTCGAGGGTGACTGACGCATCCGAAGAACAGCCAACCAAGATGATGACGCCGGAAGAAGTGGCGAAAAACGGGAAGGCGAATCCTTACGCGAAGTACCTTGAGATCACCGGAATTCGCATCGTGGAGACGCCGAAGAAGCAGCTTGAAGTGAAGGTGGCGGTAGTGAATCACTCGCTCGCCGACTTGCCCGATCTCACACTGAACATCCGCCTTCGATCGACGAAAGCCGCTCCTGGAGACTCGCCCATTGCGGCGTTCAATGTGACTGTGCCCGCGATGTCGCCGATGGAAACACGCGATGTGAAGACGGTGACCAGCACTCGCCTTCGTGCCTACGAATTGCCTGACTGGCAGTTCCTCACCGCGGACTTCACTGTCGAAAAGTAGGGCCCATCACCACGCGGTCCAGCCGCCGTCGACAACAAGGTTGGCTCCGGTCACCCATTCCGACGCGTCTGAGGAAAGAAACAGCACCGCGCCTTTCAGATCCTGTGGCTTGCCCATGCGGCCCAGCGGTGTCTTCGCGGCATAGTTCGGCACGAAGACGTCTTCGTAGTCCGCGCGTTCGGAGAGCTTCGCATCGTAGAATCCACCAGGTGTGATCGCGTTCACGCGAATGCCGTCCGGTGCGGCATAGGTGGCGAGCCATCGCGTGAACTGAATCACCGCGGCTTTGGCGGGACCGTAGTTGCACGGGTTGTTGAGACCACTGTTGCCGTAAATGCGCTGGTCCGGCGACACGATGCCGTAGATGCTGGCGATGTTGATGATCGCACCTCGCCTCTGATTGCGCATCGCGGGCAATACGGCCTGCGAGCACAGAAACGTACTCGATACAGCGCCCCGGAAGGCCGCCTCGAAATCGTCGAGCGACATCTCTTCGAACTTGCCGGCGCGCCCGGAGTAGGCATTGTTCACGAGGATGTCGATCCGGCCGAAGCGATCGAGAACCTTCGCGGTCATGGCACTGACATCAGCGGGAACGGTGGCATCGCACGCCACGGCCATCGCCGAAACACCAGAGGCTGATAACGTTTTTGCCTTCGCTTCACAGCGCTCCAGGTTGCGGGCCGCAACCACAACGTGCGCGCCAGCTTCCGCAAGCGCATCACACATCGCCGATCCGAGTTTGCCGGCGCCTCCCGTGACAATCGCCACCTGCCCATCCAGCCGGAACATGTCGAGTTCTTCCTCCTTGCGTGCGAACCTGCCTGCTTCAGTTCATCACAATGCGGTATATCTTTTGGAGCGGAGATTCCATGCAACTTACACGGCGGCACATGCTCGAAACCATCAGCGCCTTCGCACTCCATGCCGGCGCGGCGCCATCCGGAAGGCCCCTGCGCGGCATTTTTCCGATTGCGCAAACACCGTTTCTCGACGATGGCGGTCTCGACATCGGCACCCTGGTCCGCCAGCTCGAGTTTCTCCATCGCGGAGGCGTGCATGGATGTGTGTGGCCGCAACTGGCGAGCGAATGGTCGACACTGACGGAGGAGGAACGGCGGTCGGGAGCGGAGGCACTTGTGAAGGCCGGCAAGCAATGGAAACCCGCCATCGTGATTGGCGTGCAGGGACCGGACTCCGCGGCGGCGGTTCGCTACGCGGAGCATGCCGCTTCCATCGGCGCGGATGCGGTGGTCGCGCTGCCACCGCCGGGCCAGCCGTCGCACGATACAGTGCTTGCCTACTATCAGCGCATCGGTCAGGCGACGCCGCTGCCGTTGTTCGTGCAGGCGATCGGCAACATGAGTGTCGATTTCATTCTCAAGCTGTGGAAGACGGTTCCCACGCTCAAACTGATCAAGGACGAAGCCGGCGAACCACTGATGCGGGTGGGCCGTTTGCGGGATGAATCGAAGGATGACATCAAAGTCTTCACAGGCGCGCACGGCCGTACGTTGATTGATGAGATGTATCGCGGAACATCAGGTACCATGCCGGCGGCATCATTCGCGGACATCTACGCGTGGGTATGGGATCTCTGGCACACGGGCAAGCGCAAGGAAGCGATGGATCTGTTTGGGAAGGCGTTACTGTTCATCACTGAGGTGCAGGTGTATGGCATCGCCTCTTTGAAGTTCGTGCTGGAACGGCGAGGCGTTTTCAAGAACCATGCCGTCCGCCGGCCCGGCAAGGCTGCCGCACAGATGCTGGCCGCCGGTGGATTGGAAGAACGGGCTCAACTCGACACCAAAGCCATGGAGATTCTGGCGCAGATGGTGGACTATGCAAAGCCCTATTTCCGGGCCTGAGGAGACTACATGTCACGCACGAGCCCTCTTTCCCTGCTGCTTGCCGCGGTCGCCGGGTCCATTGCGTTTCCCCAAACGGCCAACCGGAATACGCCAGGCAACGCCGAATTCGAGGCATTGCAGACGCACTTCGAGCGAGTGATCCACGAGCGCAACGCGAAGATGTTCGAGGGTATCACGAGCGTTGCGGAATGGGAGAAACGCAAGGCGGAGATGCGTGCGCAACTGGCGAAGATGCTATGGCACGATCGGCGCTGGCCGGACCAACCGCCGGCCGTCAGGATCACGCATCGCGAGACTCGCGATCAATACATCATCGAGAATCTGGTTATCGAAACAGCGCCGAACCTTCCCCTCACGGCCAATCTGTATCTGCCTCGCGAGGGATCGAAGCCTTTTCCAGTGGTGCTCTATCAGTGCGGACACGCCAGCAAGAGCTATTACAAGAAGCATGGCGCATGGTTCGCAAGCAACGGCATCGCGGCGCTGGTGATGGACAACATTGAGATGGGCGAAGTCGAGTTCACGCATCACGGTGTTTATGCGCATGCGTGGTTTCACTGGTACAGCCGTGGCTTTTCGCCACTGGCCGTGGAGTTATGGAATGCGCGGCGTGCAGTGGACTATCTGGCATCACGCGCGGATCTCGATCGTACGCGCATCGGCGCAACGGGACGGTCCGGCGGCGGAATGACGACGTTCTTCCTGGCTGCGTTGGATGAACGCATCGCCGCCTCGGCGCCTGTGTCGGGCACGCTGTCGACCAACGGTTGGGTGAAGCAGCGTCTCAGCTTCGCTCATTGCGACTGCCAGTATCCCGTGAACAGCTATGGTCTGCTCTATTCGGAAATCGGTGCGATGATCGCCCCGCGCGCGCATCTGGAGTGCAACGCGGATGCGGACCCCGGCTTTCCGATGGACGCATTCGAAGAAATGGTGGCGAAGATGCGCAACATCTATCGCCTCTACGATGCCGATGCCGCGCTTACAACGGCCGTGGCGCCTGGTGGCCATCAGGATACGGAGGCGATTCGTCTTCCTGTGTATTCGTTCTTCCTGCGACAGTTTCTCGGGAAGACGGCGCCTTTGCGGCAGGAAGGTCCGATCGAGGAACCTCCGCCCGATGCGCTTGTGTGCCATCGATCCGGCCTTCCGTCGAACGAGGTATTGACGAGGATTGATGAGGATCTCGTTCCGGCGCGCCTCGGTGCTCCGGCGCTGATGTCGGCAAACGCGCGAAGTGTCCGCGCCAAGGCGTTGAGTGCGGATCTGCGCCAGGAAGTGTTTCGCTACTTCCCGAAGCAAGAGCAGCCGCTCGATGCGCAATGGAGCGCAAAGTCGACGGCGCAGGGCCGCATTTTGCAGAGAGTGAGTTTCGCTTCGATGGATGGACTTCGAGTGAAGGCCACCTATTCCCTACCCTCGGAAACGAAGACCGGCAAACTCCCGGCGCTCCTCATCGCCGATCATCGCCGGGGCATTCCGGTGTGGGGCAACGAGCAGCCATGGGAACGCAATCAGTGGGGTGATCGCGCGGTGCTCATCGTCGAGACAATGGACACGGGGAGCCGCGCGCTCGAACGCAACTTGCGCAGCTTCACCGATAACGATCCGGCGCATCACATGCGGCGGCAGGCGATGGTGGCGGGCACCACCATCGAGTCGATTCAGGTCTACGAATTGCTTCGCGCAGTCGAGTTGTTGCGCACGCTGCCCGAAGTGGACGGCACACGCATCGCGGTCACAGGCAAGGGCGAAATGGCCGTAAATGCGATGTATGCGGCGCTGCTCGATGGCAAGGTGCAGCGCGTGATTCTGCAGTCGCCTACCGCTTCGCACCGCCAGGGTCCACACTATTTGAACGTGCTGCGATACACGGATGTGGCGGAAGTCGCATCGCTGATTGCGGACCTGCGCGTGTCAGGCGAGGCGCCGGCGGAACTGGCGCTCGCGCGGCGATGCAAACTGCTTTCCGACTGCCTTCCCTAACTCGTCAAGGAGAACGATGATGTCCACACTCACACGCCGCCAATTCGCGGCACTCGCCGGAGCCGCCACAACGCTGCCTTCATTCGCGCAAGTAGCCGGGCAGCGGCCCGCACGAGTGGAAGGCGTCAAGGTAGAGAATCCGCGCACACGCGTGCCCGTGGGCATGATGATTGACGATTCCACGTGCCTGGTGAATCTCGCGCACTTCTGCATTCCACAGTTTCAGGAGGTGTTCCCTTCGCGCTACACGCAGGATTGGCGGTCAATGCCGCGCGAGATTCCCGATTCCTTCGTGCGGCGCTTCGGCGAGTGGTGCCTGGAGCACGGCGTGAAAGGCAAGTACAGCATTGTTCCGAATCCGGCTTGTGTGGGTTGGATGGATCGCGAAGTGCCCGGATGGACGAAGCGGCAACTGACCGATAGTCTCGATCTTGTCCGCAAGGTGATTACACCGAACTGGGACATTCATCCGGAGATGATCACGCACACATGGGTGATCGACACGAAGACGGGGCGCCCCTATGAGGAGCGCAGCGAACGCTACATGGAGAACTTCGGATGGAGTGCAGGCAAGTCGGTGGATGAACTCACGGACTACTTGTCGTATGCGCTGCGCATCTTGAAGAATGCCGGGCTGCACTGCGAAGGTCTCACTACGCCCGGTGGCTTCGGTGGCCGCGCGCTTCCGCAACTGGCGCAGGCCACGCTTGAATCCTGCCGCGATGTCCACGGCACCGAGATCCCGCACTACTTCCGTCATGCGTTTCTGGACGATCGCAGCGTGGCGCCGCGCGTGGAATACGCTTCCGGTCTTGACGGGTCCGATCCGCGATGCGTGGTCTCCATCATCGGCTGCACCAACGACTGGTTCGGCGGCTGGGATGCCGTGGTGCCGGGCGAGGTGGACAAACTGGTGACGCCCGATCTCAAGGGTGGACGCATGTTGGAAGTGATCCGGCGCGGTGAGCCCGCCATCATGTACTGCCATTGGCCCGGCATCTACTTCAATGGCACGGAGTCGGGCTTCCAGATCCTGCAGGAGACGGTGCGGCGCATGCATGCCGTGCACGACAATCTCATCTGGATGAAGCTGAGCGAACTGGCTCGCTATTGGGCTGCAAAAGAACTCACTGCGATGTCGGTGGAGGCTTCGCGCATCAAGTTTCGTGCGCCGTTTGCCTGCCCTGAATTCACACTGCGCATCGTGCGGCGCGGCCCGGCGAACGTTCCGCCAGTGCTTCATGTTGGCAATCAACAAGTGAAGCTCAGCGAAGTCGCCGGTCCGTTGAAGTTGAAAGGCGGGACATGGACACGACAGCAGCAGGACGTCATCGCATGCTTCGACCTGCCGAAGGGCCAGAGCTATCTCGTCTGAGCGGGACGCCGCGTCACGGAGGCGAAGATCGCGACACCACCAAGTTGCGCCACCACGCAGCAGACCGACAGCGCCCACAGCGATGCACCGTAGAGCAAGCCCAAGAGGGCGCTGCCGAGAAACCATGCGACGCCGTAGAGAGCGTGAAACGCGCCGTAAGCGGAGGCGCGGCGTTCCGGCGGGACGAAGCCCGCGACGGCTGCTCGCAACACGCTCTCCTGCGCGCCCATACCGGCGCCCCACATGACGATACCCGCGGCCGCCATGGCAACACTTCCTCCGTTCAAGAAGACAAGCGGAGCGGCGAACAGACTGAGGCACGCGCCGGTGATGAGTGCAGGCGCACCCGCACGATCGTACCAACGGCCGAGCACCAACGCCGCGATCGCGTCCGAGCCCATCGCGACAGCATAGAGCACGGGAATCCACGCATCGGGGAGCAACGCAGTGCGCTTGGCATGAAACGCCATCAGCGAGAAGTCGACGAAGCCGAAGGCCATGAGCGCAGCGCCACCAGCGTAAATCCAGAAGGTGCGAGGCATACCAGAAGTGGACACGTCGCGGCGCTTGGGAGCGAAGTCCGCCGGCGTTGGAAAAAGCGTGCGGCCCACGGTGAGGGCAAGCATCGCACACACCGCTGGAATCGCCAGAAGCGCAAACGCCTCGGGATAGCTGCCCCGCCTGGCAAGCACACCAGCAACAACCAGCGGCCCGGTCAACGCGCCGATCTGATCCATTGCTTCGTGGAGACCGAACCCCCATCCGCGGCCTGTATGTTCCGAGGCATGCGAGAGCAGTGCATCGCGAGCGGGCGCACGGATCGACTTACCGAAGCGCTCCATGATCAACAGCGCGGCCGCCAGTTGCCATGTATCGGCGAAGGCAAGCAGAGGCACTGCTGCGAGGTTCATCCCGTAGCCCAGAAACAGAATGGTCCAATAGCGGCGAAGGTGATCGGTGATGCGGCCCGAGATGTATCGTAGCCCGTAGCCGGTGAGTTCACCCGCTCCGGCAATGAATCCGACCGCGGCGCCACTTGCACCGAGGCTCGCAAGATACGGCCCTGCCAGCGAGCGCGCGCCTTCGTAAGTGATATCGGAGAAAAGACTGACTACGCCGAGACAAACAATGAAGCCGATCGCGGCGCTACGCATGGCTATGGCTTGGCGGCGTCCATTACGAGTTCCGCCTTCTCCACTTCGATCACCTCGGCCTTCTGGCCTTCATGCGTGATCATTCGCGACTTTCCTGTGATCTCAACGTTCTTCGATATCCAGGCGCGAAGCAACGCCCGTGGATCCTCAAGCCGCACCGTCCCGATCCCGTCGATCTTCAAACTCGTGTTGCCTTGCTCCACTTCCGGAACTCCACGCACCACAACCAGCGCGTCCTTCGGCGTGAAGCCGCTTTGCTGTACGAAGTCGCGGACCTGGGTGAGCCGCACTTTGTTGCCCGGCTTCAGTTTGAGGATCACGGCGCTTTTCTGTTTGTCGATGGAAACGGACTCCACGCCGGGATTGCGGGAGAACCTGTTCTCAATGAACTGCGAGCAGGAGGCGCATTCCATGCCTCCAAAGCCCATTTCGATCCGCAGAAACTCCGCCCTCGCCACACCGGCGAGAATCAAAAGAAGCGGAAACATGCGTGAAGCGTGCATATGGCCAGACATGGAAAGCGCGGGTTTGATAACCTATGAGTCTTCCCCGATTATATCCCTCTGAGGCATCAAACAAATGACCAGGAAAATGTTCTGGGCTGCCGCAATGGCGGCCGCGATTCTCACCGGATGCGGAGGCGGCACGCCGGAAGCGAAGAAAGCAGCCGAATCGAAGCCCGCGGCCAGCGCACCGGTTGACACGGCAAATGCGGGCTCGATCAGCGGCAAGGTTTCGTTTGCGGGGCCGAAGCCGGCACCGGCGAAGCTCAGCATGGATGCCACGCCCGCGTGCGCGAAGATGCACAGCGGTCCGGTGCTTGCGGAAGACGCCGTGATCAACAGCAATGGCACGCTGAAGAACGTGTTTGTCCGCATCAAGACCGGTCTGCCTCAGGGCGAGTGGCCCGTGCCCGCCACTCCCGCCAAGCTCGACCAAAAGGGATGCATCTACGCGCCGCGCATGATCGGCGTGATGGT
>JAEUQE010000240.1 GCA_016789785.1 Bryobacterales bacterium | reverse complement strand
GAAGCGCTCCTCGGCAAGCATCTCAGTCAGGAGGCCGCTTTCCAGTGCACCACCTGTGGCGCCTGCGAGTATCAGTGCCCCGTGGGAATCCAACATCTGCCAGTGATTGTGGGCTTGCGGCGGGGCGCCACGAATACGGGTAAGTGGGAGGATGACTATGGCAACAAGCTCTTCCTCAACCTTGAGCGCAACGGCAATCCGCTCGGCTTCTCCTCGAGCGAACGCGAGAAGTTCGTCCAGAAGATGCAGATGCCCCTCTACGACGGCACACAGGAATACTGCTTGTGGCTGGGGTGCATGGGCGCCTACGACCCGCAGGGCAAGGAGATCATCGCCTCCCTGATCGAAGTGCTCGGCTATCTCGGGGTGAGTTACGGAGTGCTGCGCAAGGAGCGCTGCACGGGCGATGCGGCGCGACGCCTCGGCAACGATCTCACCTTCGGCCAACTCGCCGAGACCAACATCGAAACGTTGAAGTCATCCAAGGTCACGAAAGTGCTTTCGATCTGCCCGCACTGCGTGCGCACGATGGGTGAGGACTACAAAGAGTTCGGTGCTTCCATACAAATCGAGCATCACAGCGAGTTTCTGGCAAAGCACCGCGACCGCCTCCCGAAGCACAATCTCGACCGGAAGGTGGTGTTCCACGATCCTTGCTACCTGGGCCGCTACAAGGGCGTTTACGACGCGCCTCGGGAAGTGGCCTCCCTCGGCGGGCTGGTTGTGGATCCGCCGCGAGCCCGGGAGCGCTCCTTCTGCTGTGGCGCGGGTGGTGGACTCGCGTTTCTGGGCGAGGAGAAGGGGCAGCGCGTGAACATGGCTCGCGCGGAGGAACTCGCCGGCACGGGAGCAAAGGTGGTTGGCGCGGCTTGCCCGTTCTGCAACACGATGTTTCGCGATGCGCTGGCTGCCGTTTCCAAGACTCCGCCGGCATTGATGGACATCGCGCAGATCGCCGCCGAAGGCATCCGCCAGCAAAAGAGCTGACTTCGCAGCCAGGGCCCCCTGCCTTCCCGAGCAGCATTTTTCGTTTGTGGGGTGGGACGTCCCTGTGGGTACGCTGCCCTGCGCGCCCGCCTCCCGTTCTCCGAGTTCGCAGTGTGGCCCCAGCCCTGTCTGCCTCGGCCCCGTCTCGCCAAACGAACGTACCTAATTGGCCACCGGACTCCAGCGGGCGAGGATCTCGCGCAGATCCTGCAACTGCACGGGTTTGGTGAGATAGTCATCCATTCCCGCCCGGATGCAGCGGTCGCGATCCCCAGGCATGGCGTCCGCGGTCAGGGCGATGATCGTAGTCCTTTGCCCGTTGGCCTCTCCAGCCCGGATCTCCGCCGTCGCCTGGAAGCCGTCGAGATTGGGCATGTGACAATCCATCAGGATCAAGTCGAACCGGCCGGCTTGCGCAGCTTTCACCGCACGTGCGCCGTCATCGGCCAGGATCACCTCGCAACCCAGCTTGGAGAGCAGATGCCGGGCCACTTGCTGATTTACCCGGTTGTCTTCCGCCACCAACACCCGCAGGTCGAACCTCTCCTTTTCGGTCATGGACACCCGGCTTTCCCCCACCAGCCGCGACAACGACGCCAGTGCGGGAGAACCATTAGTCCGCAGGTCCGGAAGCTTTCGCAGCACCTGCCGGATCTTCCGCCGCGAGACGGGTTTGGCAACACACGCTACACACCCCATCTCCACCAGCCGTGCCGTCTCAGCCGCCTTGCCGAGCGGGAGCAACGCGATTACCGGCAAGCCCGCCGTCTGCGGCGTTGCCTGGATCTGGCGGAGGATCACCTCCCCAAAAGCCGGCACACTGAAATCAGCAAGACAGCAAGCGAAAAGACGCCCGTCCAGCACGGCCTGAGCCTGACCGGCATCGTTGAAGTCGTACACCTCCCGGCCCAGAGTCCGAAGTTGCTCCGCAAGCACGTGGTTGGCGACGCCTGCGCCGGCGAGCAACAGTGGCCCACCATCCCCCAGTGCCCCGCCTTCTCTCTCGACGGAATCCACTGGCGCGTCTCCAACCGCCGCATTCCCTCCCGCCAGACCGGACGCCGGCAGCGCAACGAAGAATGTCGATCCCTTTCCTTCCTCGCTCTCCACCCAGATCCTGCCGCCCATCAGTTCCACCAACTGCCTGCAGATGGCCAGCCCAAGCCCCGTCCCGCCCACGTTACGCTCTCTAGACTCAACCTGCGTGAAGCGCTCAAACACGAAGCTGCGATGAGCGTCGGAGAGCCCAATTCCGGTATCCGCCACTGAGATTCGAAGGGATCCACCCGGCTCCATCGCCAGGCCAACCCGCAGATGTCCCGCGTCGGTGAATTTCACTGCGTTGGAAGCGAGATTCAGCAGGATCTGCCGCAGACGCCCGGGATCTCCATACCACATCCGGGGAACGTCTTTGGCGAAGTAGACGGCAATCTCGATCTTTTTCTGTTCCGCCCGAGGCGCAATCAGCGCCACAGCTTCATCCACAATCTGTTCGAGGTCGAATGCCTCGAATTGCAGCGACAGCCGTCCGGCTTCCATCTTCGAGAAGTCGAGGATATCGTTCAGAAGAAACATCAGCGCTTCGGCCGAATGCTGGATGGTCCTGGAATACTCGAGTTGCTGCGGGGTTAGTTCTGTTGTCAGCATCAGCCCCACAATCCCGATGATGCCGTTCATGGGCGTGCGGATCTCGTGGCTCATGGTGGCCAGGAAATCCGCCTTGGTACCCGCCGCCTTCACTGCCTGATCGCGCGCCTGCTCCAACTCCCGTGTGCGCTCTTCCACGAGCGCGGCCAGACTGTCCAACTGGGTCGCCGCCTCCTTCGCCAGTTGCCATTTTTCAGAAAGTGAACGCGCCAGTTGCCAAACCTCGATGCTGTCAAACGGTTTGCGCAGAATCAGAAGCTGATGGCTATGGCCGAGCCGCGCGGTTACATCGTCCCAGGCGTGGTCGGAATAGGCGGTGCAAATCACAATCTGCAGTTTGGGATCAGCGTTCCAGAGGTGCTCGATGGTTTCCACACCGTCCCAGCCGGGTGGCATTCGCATGTCGACAAAAGCAACGGCGTAGGGCCGTCCCAGGGCCAGCGCTTTTTCAACCATCCGAAGCCCCGTCTGCCCCTGGTCGGCCGAATCCACCTCAAACACATCTGAGCCAAGGCCGCCCCCTTGCTCATCCAAATCGTCAAACAGGGCCGCACGGGCCGCATTCAGATTCGCCAGCTCGGGGTCTCCACATAGGATCTTCCGGAAATCCTCATGAATCGAAGGATTGTCATCCACCACGAGAACGCGGCGGTTTCCTAGCCCACTTGCGGCCATACGCTCGCCTCCGCGAATCGCGCCGGCAGTTCGAGTGTGAATGCCGCTCCGCAGCCCTCGCCACCGCTCTCCGCCGTCAGTGAACCGCCCATCAGTCTCGCACTGCTCGCCCCACTATGCAGACCGAGCCCGTGCCCTCCGGGCCGCGTCGTGTAGCCTTGCGTAAACAACCTCTGCAAACGGTCGGCGGCAATCCCCACTCCAGTGTCTGAAACGCGCAGAAACACCCGGTCCGTCCTTCCTTCCACCATCCCGACTTCCACGGTCACCGTGCGATTCGGATTGTGCCAACTGTTGATGGCGTGCTTAGCATTACTCAGCAGATTCACCAGGATCTGCAACACCTGATGCCGGTCCAGAATTACCGGAGCAACAGGCTCGTAGCGCCGGATCACTTCAACCCGATGGCGCTCGAGCGCAGCCGCATTGATCGCCACGGCTTGATCCATCACCTCATGCAGCTTCACCGGCTCCTCCAGCCCCCCTGCCTTGGCCAGATTCTGCTGCATTCCGATGATGCCTTTGATGTGCTCAATGTTCTTGGACAGCGACTCAAGCTCGCCCAGAACGTTTTTCCTTTGTTCCTGAAAGTGCGTGCCGAGCTGCTGCAGAAACCCCGGAATCCGTTGTCCGCGCTTGTCCACCGCCAGGTAGTTGGCACTGTCGCCGGCATGCTGCTCAAGCAGCGTTGCCACCTTCTGAACGTCTTCCACCGGCCAGCGCCGGACGCTCGCCACCGCCAGATCGCTCGATACGTTGATACTCGTCAGCACATTGCCCACATTGTGCAGCACACTGGCTGCGACCTCCGCCATGCCGGCACGCCGCGATGCCTGCACCACCTGCTTCTGTAACTCATCGCCCGCTCTTTGGGCTTTCTTGAGTTCTTCCAGCTTCTGATGCAGACCGTCTTTGGCCTGCCGTAACTCCACCTCGCGTTGGCCGATCCGCTCCAGCATCTCGTTGAACCGGTCCACCACCACCCCGATCTCATCGGAATGCCGGTGCTCCGCCCGCAGCGAATAGTCCTGCGTCTCCGAAACACGGATCGCGATCGAAGCCAGATTGCGCAGCGGATCCGAAATCGACGCCCGTAGCGGCTTCAAGAGGGCCGCCGTCAGCACCGCCGTTAGCAGCAGAACCAAAGCCAGCATCACCCCGTTGAAAATCAAGCGTTGTTGCAGAGGTTCCATGTGCGCGCACAAGTAGAGAGTGCCAGCCAGACTGCCGCCGATCTCGATTCTTCGCGCCTGCCCAAGGTGACCCTCGGCAAAATATGTCCCCGCATGCCGGGGGGAAAGCGGACAAACCTCGCCCTGCCGCTGTTTGGGTTTGTAGGTGGCAAATACCGCCCCCGCGCGGTCGTAGATGCAACCTAGTACGATATGTGGTTCCGCAGAAAGCGTCTGGAGGATTTCGTGCGCCGCGTGCGGGTCGCTGAACAACAGTGCCGCCGTCGTGTTGGCGCTGATGATCTCCCCCGCCGTCTGTACCGTTCGCCTCAGATCCGACCGGTAGGTGGTGTAGTCAAGGTAGGAGTAACAGGCGCTGGCAACGAACAAGGCGACCGACGTCGTAGCCAGATTCATCAGGCTGAGTTTGCGAGGGATCGATAGATCGTTCCAGAAGCCCATTCCCGTGTTGGAGGCCGCGCCTCACTGAACTCATCGGGAATGAACGGGAGAACTTGAAAGTACTATCCTTTGATCACACCCATGGGACGCAGCCGTGCGACCTTCCGGGCAAGTCCTGCCCCCTCTACCACCGCGATCACCTCATCCACGTCCTTGTAGGCCTCCGGAATCTCCTCCAGAATTCCGTCGCGCGTCTCGCTGCGCACCAGAATGCCCCGCGCGGCCAACCGCTCCTGTACCGCGCGCGCATCCTGTCCGCGCTTGGCCGCCGTACGGCTCAGCAGGCGGCCCGCTCCGTGGCACACACTTCCAAACGTATGTTCCATCGAGCCTTCCGCTCCCGTCAGAATCCAGGAAGCCGTCCCCATACTTCCAGGAACCAGCACTGGCTGGCCGGTCTGGGCATAGTCGCGCGGGATCTCGCTGTGCCCCGGAGGAAATGCCCGTGTCGCACCCTTGCGATGCACCAGCACATCGCGAACCACGCCGTCCACCATGTGCTTCTCGCGCTTGGCAATGTTGTGGCAGACGTCATAGAGCACCTGCAGCCGCGCGCTCTTTCCGAACACCTTTGCGAAGCTGCCTCGCAGCAGATGAAGAATTCCCTGCCGGTTGGCCCACGCGAAATTCGCCGCGGCCCGCATCGCCTTGAGATACGATTGTCCCTCCGCCGATTGCACAGGGACGCAGGCCAATTGACGGTCGGGCACCGAGATCTGATGCCGTTTCATGGCGCTTCCCATCTGCGACAGGAAGTCCGTGCACACCTGATGCCCCAACCCGCGTGATCCGCAATGCAGCAGAACCACCACGCGCCCCGGTTCGAGCCGCATCGCCTGCGCGGCGCGCTCATCATGAATGCTCTCCACGTACTGGATCTCGAGGAAATGATTGCCGCTCCCGATCGTGCCAAGTTGCGGCTTCCCGCGCTCCTTGGCCCGCGCCGACACTTCCGCGGGGTCGGCCTCGGTCAGACAGGCATGCGCCTCGCTGAACTCCAAATCGCGTTCCTCGCCGAAGCCCTTGCGCACCATCGCCGCCGCGCCGCGCACCAGCACATCGTCGAGTTCCTTCGCCGTGATCTCGAACGGCCCCTTGCCGCCGGCGCCGCACGGAATGTCGCGAAAGACCTGGTCTACCAGTTCCTTGATGTGCGGCCGGACATCGGCTTCGCTGAGCGTCGTGTTCATCAGACGCACGCCGCAGTTGATGTCGAAGCCCACGCCGCCTGGTGATACCACACCATGGCGGTAGTCGGTGGCCGCCACTCCGCCGATCGGAAAACCGTAGCCTTGATGAATGTCCGGCATCGTCAGGCTGGGGCCAACGATACCCGGCAGCGTCGCGACGTTCATCGCCTGTTCGAGCGAAAGATCCTTGCGGATCTGATCGAGCAGCGCTTCGCTCGCATAGGCGATCACGTCCGTCTTCATTCCGCGCCGCTCGTCACGCGGAATCCGCACGCGCCACTCGTCCAGTCTCTCCAAGCGCATAACCGATCCTCAGATATCGAGGTAAACCTCACAAGTCCAACGACCATCTTCACAGGTCACACGAAGCTGGTGGTAAGTGACGCCCTTCACAATCAGACGGGGCTGATGCCGTTCACTGCGTGGTTCTCCCCAACCCACGCCGGCCGCTTCCACATCGCTTACCCGGCGCAGTTCGAAGCGCCGCAGGGCGACGCGCTGGCCGTCCACATAATAGAGCACCTCGTTCAGCCAGTTCACGAGCAGGCTCTCGCGGTCCTCACCGGCCGCGGCAATCGGATAAGCGTGCGCGGGCTCGATCTGATCGTACTCCATCACGATCGCCACCAGCGCTTCGCTTGCGCTCGCAAGCAGTTCTTCAAAGCTCGAGCCCCAGGCGCGAAATCCGATATCCGCCGTGTGCTCGATCACTTCGAAGTTCATGCGGCCCGTTTCAGTTGCCGGTCTCGCTCATCTTCATCTTGTACCAACGGAATGGTCGGGTCGATGCGTGAGAAGAGGAACGCGCTGACCAGCAGCATGCATCCCATCGGCATCAGCGGCGCATTGTAGTTGTTATTGGTCCAGGAAACGATGTAGCCGAAGATCACCGACGACAGGAACGAACCGAGTTGTCCCGCCATGTTCATCGATCCCGACACCGCGCCTGCGTAACGTCCGCCGATATCGAGACATACGGCCCACGCCACGGGCAGCATCGTATCCATCGCACCGTAGCCCAGTGCCAGGAAGATGACGGCCAGGTACTTGTTCGGCGTCTGCGAAGTCGCGAGCATGAAGCAACCCGCCAGAGCGAGCCCCGTGGCGCCCACCACGCGCCTTCCGAACTGGAGACCCTTGGACTTGATCAGCCGGTCGCTCAGCACACCACCCATCAGATTGCAGCACGCACCCAGAATGAAGGGCAGCGTCGCCGCCAGCGCCATCTCGTTCTCGGTGAAACCGCGCCCTTTCTGCAGGTAGGTATGGAGCCAGGAAAGATAGAAGTAACTCCCCCAGCAGTAAGTGTGGTACATCAATAGCAACTTCCAGTAATTCGAAGTCCGGAGCGCGGCGCCCCACGGCAGACCGTGATGGGCTTTTGGCGACCCGCCGCCAATCTCATCCAGTTCCGCCTTCGTCACGCCCGGCATCGAAGCGGGATGATCGCGATACCACCAGTACCAGATCGCGCACCAGATCGCACCCAGCACTCCAAACACATAGAACGACATTCGCCAGCCATACCGCTGCTGGATCCATACCACCAACAATGGAGAGATCGCTCCACCGATGCGGCTTGCCATCCAGACCACGCCCGTCGCCTTGGCTCGCTCGGCGGAAGGAAACCATCGGGATACCGCTGACGCACTGCCCGGATAGGCTCCCGCTTCGCCCGCGCCAAAAGCGAATCGCACCGCAAGCAGCACGAAATAGTTGGACACCGCGCCGGTCAGCGAGGTGAATGCCGACCACCACAGCACAATTCTCGTCAACACGTTCCGCGCGCCGGCACGGTCCGCCATGGAGCCGCTCGGAATCTCAAACAGCGCGTATGAGATCGTGAAGGCGCCCACCACCCAGCCCCACTTCTCGGGCGAAATGTCGAGTTCCTTCTGCATCCTCGGTCCAGCGACCGAAATGCAGACCCGATCGATGTAGGTAATGATCGACAGGAAAAAGAGGAGGGACAGCACGCGGCTGCGGTAGCGCATAACCGTTCGATTCTATCCCAATCGATGCCAGCGTGACTGATGAGTTCGGGCGAATGAAGGGCTGAACGCATCCGCACGCGGCAAGGCAGTGCGCTACTACGCAGGCTGCGACGCGTCGCGCTTCACCCAGCGGTAAACCTTCTGCGAGTTCCGCCAGAAGTACTTCTCCGCAATCTCTTTGCCTTTGGGATGGAAGTATTCCTGTACGATCGTTAGCACCTGGGTGTAATTCGCCGACGGGTCGCTGTTCGGCCAGTCCGATCCATACATCACACGATCCGGGCCGAATGTCTCAAACAGCAGGTCAAGCTTTGCCTTGTGATCCTTCAGTTGATAAGACACGGGCTTGCTGTCGATTTGCCGCAGCACCGCCGACAGCTTCACAAACACATTCGGCCGCTTGCCCAACTCCTTGAGCTTCGCCAAATAGGCCGCGCGCTCCTCGGGCTTTGGCGCCAGCGCCGGCAAGTGGTCCATCACAACCCTCAGATCCGGCGCCAGGTCGTTGATGCGAATCACATCGTCCAGCAGCCGCATCGACGGGTTCGCCGTGTCCAGCGCGAGATTCATCTTCGCCAGTTCCTTCAGCCCATCGACAAACGCTGGCCTCCGGATCGCGTCCGCCAGATTGCGGTCCCACAAATAGCCGTAGCGGATTCCCCGATAGAGCGGGTTCTTCGCGAACCGTGCGAGTTGGCTGCGAAACTCCGGCTTGTCGGGTTCCAGATTGCCCACCATGCCGACGATGATGTTGTCCTTTGCGGCCACGTCCAGCACCCACTGGTTGTCTTCCAGCCAGGGACTGCATTCCACTTCCACGGCGCCCACCACACCGAGACCCTTCGTCACTTCGCGCAGACGTGAAGGCAGTGTCGACTTATAGATCAGCGTATTCGTCTTCGGAGGCCACGGCACCCCCTGCGGCCGCGACGGATCGTACAGATGAATGTGGGTGTCGATCATCGGAATCGTCAACTTCGGTTGGGCAGCCGCCACGGCAGCAGTGGTCAGAAAGGTTCTTCGAAGCACGAAAGTGATTTTATCCCGGCTGAGCGGACGGGCACAGCATTGGGATGGCAGACTAGAGGGACGCCAGTGGTTTCGCGCGCCATGCCCAGCGTTCTCTTCTTGTCCCCCGAACCTCCTTATCCGGTTGCGGGCGGTGGTCCGTCTCGAACAGCATCGCTGATCGAGTATCTGGCGCGGCGGTTCGATGTGGATCTGGTGCTCTTCGCGGTGCAGGGCGCATCCGACCCAGAAGCGGCGGTCCCCCGTCATTTGGTCCGGAATGTCTTCAAGCTCCCGCTGGCCGCGCATTCCAAGAATCTGCTGCCGAGGCTTGCACGCAACTCGCTGCGCCTGCTGCGCGGTGCGCCACCACTCCTCGACCGCTACAGTGGGCTCCATCGTGAGCTCGCCGCGATACTGAATGGCCACCGCTACGACGCTGGTTGGATCGAGCACTTCTGGTGCGCACCCTACATCGACGTACTGAAGCCGGCCTGCCGCCAGACCGTTCTCGACCTCCACAACATCGAATCCGAGTGGCACTTCCGCGCGAGCACCAGCGAACCATGGCCGCTCTCCGCCGGCCACCGGCAATTCGCCTCCCACTATTCCGCGCTCGAGCGCCGCTACGTTCCGGAGTTCGATCACGTACTGGTGACGTCGGAACGCGAGGTGCCCCTGATCAGTGCCCCGCGCACCATCATCTACCCGAACACCATCCCGTACGTACCGCTGCCGCAACGGCCGCGGACCCAGTCCATCGTCTTCTCCGGGAACCTCGAGTACCATCCCAATCAGCAGGCGGTGCGCTTCTTTCACCGCGAGATCTGGCCACAACTCCGGCAGCACTGGCCGTCCCTCAAATGGCGAATATTAGGCAAAAATCCACACGGGGTCGCCCGCGAGGTGGCCGCCGACCCTCAGATTGAACTCACTGGACCCGTGCCGGACGCCATTCTCGAACTGTCTCAGTCCATGATTGCGATTGTTCCTGTACTCGCCGGAAGCGGCACGCGCGTCAAGATTCTTGAGGCTTGGGCAGCCGGATTGCCCGTGGTATCGACGTCGATCGGCGCCGAAGGCCTTCAAGCCTCAGCCGGCCTTCATCTCCTCGTGGCCGGCACGCCCGCTGAATTCGCCGCGTCCGTATCCAGACTGCTGGAAGCAGAAGAGTTGCGCGCACAGCTCGCTTCCGCCGGGAGGGCTCTCTATGAGCAGTGCTATACGTGGGACGCGGCATGGAGGCGTCTTGATGGAGAAAAATTCCTCGCTGTCTGAACGTCTATACTGAAAGGACGCGCATGCGTTTCGCCATTGACGCCCATGCGATCGGGCAGCATTTAACGGGGAACGAAGTCTACATTCGGAATCTTCTGGACCGCTTTGTCGCGGTGGATCCCGATGCGGAGTTTATTGCCTATTTGTCGGCGGAAGAGGCTGCCAGGCAGCTTCCGGGCCGGATCCGCCACCGCTCGGTGTCTGCGAACCCGTTTGTTCGGCTTGGCTGGGAGCTCGGCCGTAAAGTGAATGCGGAACGGGCCGCGCTGCTCCATGTGCAGTACACGGCTCCGCTCTGGTGCAATGTGCCCCTCGTGGTCAGCGTTCATGATGTGAGTTTTCTCGAACACCCCGAGTTCTTTTCCGCATCTCGTGTCACTCAGTTGCAGCAGACCGTAAAGCGCACCGTCAAAAAAGCCGCCCGCGTCCTCACCGTGAGCGAGTTCTCGCGTGCCGCGATTGAGCGCCATTACCCTGAAGCCCGTGGCAAGACCCTGGTAACTCCCAACGCCGTGTCCGCGACATTCCGTCCCATGCAGCGTGATCAGGCGCGCGCGCGAGTCCAGCAGGAGCTCGGCATCCCCTCCCCTTTCCTGCTCAACGTCGGCGATCTTCAGCCGCGGAAGAACCAAACCGGACTCATTCGCGCCTTCGAAGAGTTTGTTCGCAACAATCCGTCGCAGCCGCATCATCTCGTGGTGGCAGGGCAAAGCAAGTTCGACGGCGATGTTGTCAAACAAGCTGCCGCCCGGTCCTCGGTTGCCTCTCGCATTCACTTCACGGGCTATGTCGACGACACGTTTCTCCGCCTCTTGTACAACGCCTGCGAGTTATTCGTGTTCCCCTCGTTCTACGAGGGTTTCGGCATCCCGATCCTGGAGGCCATGGCCTGCGGCTGTGCGGTCGCCTGCGCGAAAACGTCGGCGATGCCCGAAGTGGCGGATGGCGCCGCGATCTTCTTCGACCCTCGATCCATCGCGGAGATGGCCCGAGCCATTCAGGACATGGTGTTGAATCCGGAAATGCGAGCTCGCTACGAACGGCTGGGACCCGCGCGGGCCTCCGCGTTCTCATGGGACCGCACCGCGCGGCAGACGCTTGATGTCTACTACGACGTCGCGGGAGCACACCGTGTCTCGCGGGATTCCCACTCGATCGGAGCAGCCAAATCATGACCGGACGTCTCCTGATTCTTACGTGCTGCTTCGTGGGTCTTTCGCGCGCGGATCTCGTCAATGGCGAAGTGTTGAACTACAACATCAACTGGCCGAGCGGGCTCAGCCTCGGCGAAGCCAAACTGAAAGCTTCCCGCGAGGGTTCCGAACGATGGAACTTCGAACTTCAGTTCGAAGCTGCTGTGCCGGGGTTTGCGGTCGCCGACAAGTTCACGTCGCTCTCGAGTGAGAGTCAGTGTTCGGCCAGCTTCGACAAAGACATCCAGCACGGCAAACGCAAGTCCCGTGAGACGATCACATTCGACGGGCAGGCAGGCACGGCCACCCGCCAGACCATTGGCGGCGGCAAGTCGACCCTGCAGATCCCTCCCTGCGCCCGCGACGCGCTGGCGTTCATCTTTCATCTCCGACGCGAACTTGCACAGGGCCGCATCCCTGCCGCGCAGGATGTGTTCTATGGCGCGCCCTACCGCGTGAAGCTGGACTTTGCCGGAAGCCAGCGTGTTCGTGTGGGCGAGGCCATGGAGGATGCGGATCGCATCCGGGCCAACGTGAAAGGCCCCGCCTCGGAGTTCAGCATCGAACTTTTCTTCGCCAAGGACACCGCGCGCACGCCTTTGTTGGTGAAACTTCCTCTCAGTCTCGGCATGTTCGCCCTGGAGATTGTCCGCTAGTGAAGGTGGCATTCTTCTCGCCGATGCCGCCCGCGAAGAGCGGGATCGCCGATTACTCTGCGGCGCTGGTGGAGGAACTTCGCAAACGTAGCGGCGTTACGGTGATCAGCGGCCCAGATGGCAAGGCCCTCGCCGCGAAGGTTGCCGATCACGACATCGCGCTCTATCAGCTCGGCAACAACGAGTATCACGTCCACGCTTACGAAGCCGCGCTGGAACACCCGGGCGTGATCGTGATGCACGAAGCCAACCTGCATCACCTCATCTGCGACCTCACCATTCGCCGCAACAACTGGGATGCGTATGTCGCCGAGGCGGAGTACAACGGCGGCCCCCAGGCCCGTGCCTATGCCGAGCAAGTACGCACGCTCAAAGCCGGTCCCGACTACGAAGGCCTGCCGATGCTCCGGCGTGTGCTCGAACGCTCGAAGGCTGCGATTGTCCATAGCCACTGCGTCGAGCACGAGTTGCGCGAGGCTGGTTTCCAGAAGCCCATTGCCGTCATTCCGCACGGCGCATGGTTGCGTCCGGACGCGAACCGCATGGACTTTCGCCAGCGTCTGGGACTCGCCGAAGACACGCCTCTGATTGGTATCTTCGGTTTCCTGAAACCCTATAAGCGCATCGCCGAATCGCTGCGTGCGTTTCAGCGCCTGGTGCGGCTTGTGCCCGACGCGAAGATGATCCTCGTTGGCGAACCACACTCGGAACTACCGCTGGCGTCGATGATCCGCAGCCTCAATCTCGATGCGCATGTGCGCGTATTGGGCTTCACGCCGATTGAGGATTTCATGGGCTATCTCG
>JAEUQE010000023.1 GCA_016789785.1 Bryobacterales bacterium | reverse complement strand
TCCTTCAAGGCCAGGCTTCTCATTGCGGGCGAACCGGTACCGCTCGCCTCGGAAATCGTCATCGGCGACTCGGCGGCACAAGACGGTGTGCAGAACGGGTTCCTGTTCAAGCTCGACCGCCAGCCGGATGATCCGCCGGTGATGATCAATCTGGGCGCGATCATCAGCTTCATTGAACAGCAACTCGGCGCCGGCACGGGCAGCCTGGCACAGAACCCGAATCTCAACACCGTCCAACAGCAGTTCCCGGGCATGATCAACAGTGCGAATCCGTTCACCTCAGCGAACACAACCGTGATCAACATCCAGTCGTTCGAAATCAACTCCACCACCAGCGAGTTTCTGTTCTCCATCAGCGTGGACATGCAGGGATCCAATCCCACCGACGGATTGATCAGCCTGCCCGGCGAACTTGCCAACTGGCTTCAGGTGCAGAGTATCGCGATCTCATTCAAGGCAACGAAAACATCAACCGCGACCAACATGCAGTAATCGCCGTGCAAAAGGGGCATCATGGCAACCACTGTCGACCTGCGAGTCGGAATCAATCTGATCATCGGCTCGATTCCGGTATCACTCGACGCATCACTCACTCCGGTGCCGAACGGCACGCAGTATCAATTCGACGGATGCGTGCAGACCGCCGAGATCTCGCTTGGCAACTTTCTCAGCTTTGTTGCGCAGCAGTTCAACGTGAACCTGCAATTGCCGCCGGAGTTGAATCTCGAAGCGAAGATTGACTACATCGCCGGCCAGGTGATCTACACCAAGCCAACAACGGGCAACCCGTCCACTCAACTCGGCGCGGCCGCGAAGTTCGAACTCACGATCGAGGGCGAAGACCATCCGCTGATTCTGTCCTTCTACGCGGCGAGCAACATTCAGAGCCCGGCGCCGGCAAGCGGCAATCCCTATGTGGTTGGCGCGGCGATCGAGCTTGATCTCGATTTCTCGAAGCTCCCCGTGGTGGGCGTGATTCCCGGCTTTCAAGATCTCACGCTCACCAAGATCGGCTTCTCCTATAGCAACACGGCCGGCAGCACCACGCCGGTGAACTTCGCAATCCCGCAGGTGGATACCTCGGCCAACCCACTCTACACGGGCTCCGATCCCAACTCGCGCAACGCGAACGCGTACTCGATCTCCACCACCGGCAACCAGGGAACGTTCAACCTCGGAGCGCAGGGCTTCTCACTGACCGCCGGCTTCATGAACAAAGCAAGCGGCGAGACACTGAACAACTTCGCACTGCCGATGAGTCTGCCCGCCGCACCCTCCACGCAAACGTCACAGCCCGCGCCCTACTATCCGCAGACTACGTCGCCGCCCGCAAGTCCAGTGCACTGGATCAGCATCAACAAGACGTTCGGCCCGGTGAACCTGAAACAGATCGGGCTCAACTACTCAAGCGGCGAAGCGTCCTTTGGATTCTCAGCAGGCTTCACACTCGCGGCCTTCTCCCTGGACCTGCAAGGCCTCACCATCACGTTTCCGATGCCATTGCCCGGTCAGCCGGCGGGCAAGACGACCAGCTTCGACCTACAAGGTCTCTCCTTCGACTTCGATCGCGGCGGGCTGCAGATCGGCGGCGCGTTCGAAAAGGTGATGCAGAACGGCTTCCCGGCTTACTACGGCGAAGTCATCGTGCAGGTCGCGAGTTTCGGATTGAAGGCCATGGGCGGCTATGCGCCGGCGCACAACGGCACGCCTGCATCGTTCTTCTTATACGCCAACATCGACATCCCTCTTGGCGGACCGCCGTTCCTCTTTGTCACCGGATTCGCGGGCGGCTTCGGCATCAACAATTCGTTGATTCTCCCCACCATCGACACGCTGCCCGGCTATCTGCTGCTTCCGGGCAACGCGCCGCAGGAAGGGTCCAGTGCGGCGAACACCATTCAGCAGGTGCTGCCCAAGCTGGTTCAGATCTTCCAGCCGGAGCCCGGTGAATACTGGGTCGCGGCGGGCATTCAGTTCACTTCGTTTGAGATGATCAACGCCTTCGCGCTGGTCACCGTGGCCTTCGGCGTGGACCTGCAGATCGGAGTGCTTGGCTCCTGCTCAATGACGCTGCCGACGGGCGATCCGTATCCGGTCGCGTACGTGGAGATTGATCTGGTCGCGTCGTTCACGCCTGCCAATGGCTTGCTCGCGGTGGCGGGTGTGCTCTCGCCCGCATCGTTTCTCTACGGCGGATTCGTGCATCTCTCCGGTGGGTTCGCCTTCTACACCTGGTTTAGCGGAACGAATCAAGGGAACTTTGTTGTCTCGCTCGGCGGCTACAACTCCGCCTATAGCAAGCCTTCGATCTATCCGGACGTTCCTCGCCTGAAGATGAACTTCGGCCTCGGGCCACTGCAGGTGACGGGACAGGCCTACTTCGCGCTCACTCCGGCAATGATGATGGCCGGCATCTCGATGAGCGCCACGTGGAGTTCGGGCCCCATCAAAGCGTGGCTTGATGTTGGCGTCGACTTCCTGATTGCATGGGCTCCCTTCAACTACGCGGCCGACGCATATCTCAGCATCGGCTGTTCGGCGAATCTCGGTCTGCTCACAATCAACGTGCATGTGGGCGCGACGTTGTATGTCTGGGGTCCGCCGTTCGGCGGCAAGGCGACCGTGGATCTGGATGTGATCTCGTTCACCATCAAGTTCGGCGCTGCGCCGGCTCCGCCTCCGCCCGTGGGATGGAGTGCCTTCCGCACGAACTTCCTGCCGCAGGACTCCAGTTCAAGCACCACCCGGCTGCCGCGAATGGCACTCGCCACTGCGCCGGCCGATCCGCCCCCGACAACGAACATCATCAAGGCCAGCGTTCAATCGGGATTGCTGCAGTCCAACGTCGACGGCTTCGACTGGATCGTCGATCCCGAGACCTTCGTCATCGTCACCAACAGCACCATCCCGGCGAACAACGCGCAGTGGGCGCTGTCGGCCCAGCAGAACGCAACCATCCCGGATGCGGTTTCGAGCTACAACCCGCAGGCGCCTACGGCGAACCTGCCCTATCTGAATCTGCCGGCGGGCACCCAAACATTCTCGGCCGATCTTGTTTGGAACCCGTCGCTCAGCATCGGGCCGATGAATCAGAACAACGTGCAGTCGTTTCACGTGATCCAGCTCTGCAAGCGCGGCCCGAGCGATCCGCCCGGCACATTCAGCGACTATTTGTACAGCGTCACTGCACAGCCACTGTTGACGCCATCGAGCGCCGCGTTGTGGGCGTCCGCCCCAGCCCAGAAGAACGCCAACGATGCCTCGTTCGTCAACGCGACACTCACCGGATTCCAGATTTCACCGATCCCTCAGCAACCGGACGAGGTCAGCGGAGTCCCTCTCGGCGATCTGCTTTTCGAACCCGGCAACACGGCAAGCTTCAGCTACCAGTCGCAGGCTGTCGATTCCAGCTATACAGTGCAGTCGAGCATCGACGCACAGCAGGATCTCATCATCCAGATCTCCGGCGCTTACTCGGAGAACATCACCAACAGCGGCTATGTTCTGAGCGCGCTCGCGGATCCATGGGTATCCTCGCAGCGGGCTTCGCTGCTGGATGACCTGACAGCGAACGGCTTTTCCACCTACACCTCCAGCGAGATTGACGTGAGTGTTCTTGCAACAGAAACCGCACTCACCGATTGGCCGGTGGTCGAACTCTTGGGAGCATAATCATGGCATCATCCCAGAACCCTCTGTCCAACGAAGTGGTGAACTTCATTCAGCACCAGCTTCCCGGGCTTGACGATGGCGAGTATCAGTTGACGGTTTCGCAGTACGTCAACGACAGCAACGGAAATCCAATCACGGCGGACACGCTCTCCAACAGCTACACCTTCGCGGTGCAGGGCGACCGTTTTTCGCTGTCGAATCCGGCCAGTCTGATCAACTCCGTTTTTCCCGATGACAACGCCACGGGCGAGTTCACTACGGTTCTGCCGCACATCGTGTTCACGCAGACCACCTTTCCGTGGACGCGCTATCCCACTACCGCCGAGCCGCAGCCCGTGGGTGATGCCGACGTTCCCACATGGCTCGCGGTGTTCCTACTTGATGAAGACGACGTGGCGCAGAACCCCGGCCTGCAACTCACGCCCGCCAATCTCACGATCGGCGACTTGTTCCCTCCCGCGGCGTATCCGCAGAGTTCGCTCGGCAGCAACTACTCGTACTTCACGGGCGCGACTGACACCAGCGAATTAGAGCCGGGACAGAGCACATCCGATTCCATCCAAACCATCGACATTCCCCTGAGCCTCTTCTGGCAGATCGCGCCGACGGTTGCAGATCTCAACCTGATGGCGCACATCCGCCAGGTGAACATGGTGAACAAGGCCACTGCTCCAGGCGGTAACAACGTTGGTGTGCCCACAGGCACCTTCTCCATCGTCTTCGGAACACGGTTGCCGCAAACCGAGAAGAAGAGCTACGCATACCTCGTATCGCTGGAAGAGTTGCAGCCATTTCTTCCCGACAACGAGAACGGCGGCCCTCCTTCCACCAATTCCTTCAGCCCCACGGCGATGCTTCGCCTTGCGGTTCTGAAGAGCTGGACATTCTTCTCCACGGGTGAATCCGCAAGCTTCGTCGCCCAGTTGGAAGCGTTGAACGGAGGTGGCGGAGCCAGTGCCAACACGAATCTGCGTCTGCTCTACGGTGGCAGCAACGCCGTGGTGCGGGATGCGGTGAGCATGGGCTATGCTCCGCTGAACCACAACCTACGCACCGGAGGCCGCACTGTTTCGTGGTATCGCGGACCGCTGGCGCCCTACCAGATCAACGAACAACGCGTCGCTGTTCCGATCGCTTCACCGGATCAGGCGATGATGTTCGATCCCACCACCGGCATGTTCGACGCATCCTATGCCACGGCGTGGACACTTGGCCGCATGCTTGCCTTGCAGGACACCGGGTTCTCCACGGCCCTTTACGAATGGAAGCAGGGCTTGACGCAGGACATCGTTGATCAGATTGAGAACCAGATCCTCGATCACACTTTCCGGGCGGTGCTCAATACTGGCGCAACGCCACCCGCACTCGAAGCGAAGGAACGCGTCCCCGCTTCACGAGCGTTGCTGCATAAGACGATTCAGGCCATCGGCGGAGGGAAATAGCGTGGCGGCACTTCTCGAGAGAACCGAAGTCCAAGCGAGGATCCGCGCGACCTTCGCAAATCCCGATGCCATTCGATCGGCGGCCGGAGAAGCGTTGTTGCCCGACAACCTCACCGACTGGCTCACGCGCCTCATGCTGTTGTATGGCGTGCCCTTCAACTCGCTGGTGCCCGATGAGGGAATGCTGCCGCCCGAGTCCATCCGGTTCTTCTATCTCGACATGAACTGGATCGACGCGCTGATTGACGGTGCGTTCAGCATCGGACGCAATCTCACCACTGCCACCAGTGGCGCCAGTATGAATCTCGACCGGGCGGTGCACTCGCAGGTTCGCGACAAGATCCGCGCAAACCTTCCAGCGATCCGGGCAAAGCTGCTCGGCATTGCAACGCCGGTGATCTCGCCGCAAGTCATCACCGGATTCCTGCTCCGCTCTTCCCTGGTCACCGCCTATCCCGGAATCGGCGTCCTTGCTTATGAAGCTGGCTCCACCACACCGATGAATCCTCTTCGATTCGAACCGTTGGGTCCACAATCCGACACCATTATCTGCCTTTTCCCAGGCGACGCCGCGCAGGTGAGTATTCATGAACCGCCGGAAGCCCTGCATTACGGCATCGACACCTACTCCGCCTCGGGCACCACCATCCAGGCCGGGAAGACGATCTATACGTTTACGCAGAGCGGCTCACAGGTGACCATGACAGGCGCCACCGCCAGCCTCGATCTGAGCAACAGCTTCCGAAGCGCGAGCCCCCGATGCATCATGCTCGCAACGGTGGCCGGCCAGATCGCCACCGCCAACAACGTGAACACCATTGACTCCGCCGAAATGGGTTTCGAGATGACCGAAGGCGTCGGCATGGTCACCTTTCAGAAGGCTACGTCATGAGCACGAACGCAATTGTCCCGATGAATGTCGCCGCGCTTCGCGTGAGTGCCAACGACCACACCAATATCGTTCCTCAGTTCAAGGGCCGGACAGCGGTCTTCGAAAACATGCCATACGGCACTGCGTCGAAGATCGCGAGCACGGGCGATCAGATCATCCGGCCGCTGGAAGGCAGCAATCCGGCCATCGACGCGCTCGGCACCGGCGTGCATGTTCACTGGGAGTTGCCCGATTACTTCCGGCGCGGCACCCAGCCCGCACAGGGAGGCGACGTCGTCTTCCCGCAGGTGCCCAACCGCTGGCTTGTGATTCGCTACTTCAGCCAGTTGGACACTGCAACCAACCAGTACGGCCCTGTAAGCACCAAGTGCTTTCTCATTGAGAGCGACTACGTTTACTGGCAGACACTGCCCGACGCCTATGGAATCAAAAGGCCCACCATCTCCGTCCCCTTGAATCCGCCACCGCCCAACAGCGCTCAACCCTTCTCCTACATGGGCCGCGTGTTGAACTACGAAGACTGGGACCCGTCTTCTGAAACGCCCAGCATGTTTTTGCCTTACTACTCCGGGGAGGACACCAAACCGCTCTATTTGACGTCGACGGGCTTCGTCGGTCCGACGTTTTCGACCTACTATCCGGAGTGCTGCAGCGTCTTCGGTTTCTGGGACCACTTCGCGGATATGCCCACGGTCTTCGCCGCGATCAACAACAATCAGCCGCCGATCCAGTTCCGCGTCTCGTATCAGGTGACCGGGTGGATCGATACACAGCAGGCCCAGAGTGACCCTCTCGCGAACTTCGCGGCCAACGTCACTGGCCAGTACAACAACTACGTGCAGCAATGCCAGCAGCAAGGCGTGGCCGTGACGCAGACGCCGGCCGACTTTTTCGTGAGCCTCGCAAAACAGGAGTTCCACTGGACGTTTCAGGCGGCGGACATCGGGTACACGCTGAACTCCGATCAAACGCTGCAAAGTCTGAACGGGCCACAACAGACGCTGTGCAGCGGCGTCATGCAGGAAGTGGTTTGGAACATGTTGGGTACGCCGGGAAGCCAGTATTTCCTTCAGACTGACAATCCCCAATCGCCCGCCATCTGGAACGATACGGTGGAAGTGGCCGCGGGAAACACGACCATCGAAGCCTTGTCGGCACTGCTCAAGAAGGACATGGGCAATGGCGACAACGATCCCGATCTGCTGAAGAACTACGAATACTTGCTGGATGCCCTGCAACTCGGTCTGCTGAATTCGCTGGAGAAGCAAAGCAATCGCATCATTTCGCTGGAAGAGGAACTCCACGCCAAGGGATTCTCACAAGCCCAGGGCGGACTTCTGTGGGTCATCTCCGCACCGCAGAGCAATCCCGGCGTCGCACCCAATCCTGACCAGGAGATCACGCTTCCACTCGATCTGGCCGAACAACTCAATCTTCTGAACCTCGCGCAGAAGAGCTACGATCAGGGCCGCGCCGCACTCGACGCAGCGCGCAAGCAACTCTTCATGGACTGGATCCGATGGGTGAAACTCAGCGTCAGCGGCGCCACCGATCCTTACGTCAGCACGAACGCGATCAGCGCGTTCCTCTCATCGTCCGGTGCATGCGAGATCAACTCCGTGATTGCCGCGGGCAACGCCACAGGCATTCTTCTGTATCAAACCGATCCCGCGAGTGGCAGCATTATCGCGCCGATCCAGCCATCGGGCACATCGTCGCTTGCGTCCAACGTTTGGTCGCAATATCAGGCAGTCACCGCGGCACTCGCCAACTACCCGGGCTGGACCATCACGAGTGCACCAGCGGATCCGTTCTACCTTCCAACCGACCCTGTGCTGCTGATGGAGGGCAACCGCATGGAACCCGTGCGGCGCAGTGGTTCGAGCGAGTACACCGCGGTTCGCGTGAGCGGGGAACTGCTCTCCAACATCACGCTGACCTACAGCGCCACTACGTTCAACATCGCGGCAGGCGCCCTCAGCGGAGTGCCGCAAGTGAGCGCGATCACTCCCATGCAGGCTGACGTGCAGACGCTGACGGGCGAGTCGTATCTCCTGATACCGATGCTTGCCCCGGTCTGCGCCGCCGCGCTCGCGGCTCAAGGCGGTACCAACAATCCCGCGGTAGCCGACCTCGCCAGCTTCACCACGGCGTTGCAATCCGCGCAAGGTGGCATGAGCCCTCTCGACGGGAATCCCGCGCCGGGTTTGTTCGCCGCCGTTCGTCAGGACGGATACAAGCCCGCGCCCAATCCGCAGCAAAGCGTGACGTCGCCGCAGTCGATCACATTCACGTTCACCAATGCCGCGTCGAATGGATGGACTCCCGATCCAGTCGCATGGACCACGCAGCAGGCCCTGCCCGAGTTCTCCGCCACGCGATACGATCCGTTCCTTCCGGTCTCGCTTGTATGGACCGTCTCATTCGATCCGCTGCAATGGAATAATGGCCGCAACTACGATGCAACGAACCTCACCGGCTACTTCCAACTCGACGCCGATGCGGTCGACTATCAGTACCTCATGAACGGCGGCACCGCGGTCCCCTTCACTTCGTCCACATCGCTCTCCTATTCCGGCTCGGTATCTCTTTCCAAGAGACCCACGGTCAGTCTCACGCAGCAAATCAACAAGTACGTCGAGAACTACCCTAAGGATCCCGCCGATCCCAACCTCGACAACATTCGCGCCGCGTATCAGGCTCGCAAGTTCCTCTCGCAGGCCCTCAGCGGATTCAACACGCAGCAGACGCTCAGCGCCTACATTCCTCAGATTCACGTGGAGAATCTGGCGAATCCACGGGACGCCATCTCGTCGAACATCAATACGCTGGCCAACGCCGTTCCCACTGACGATTGGTATGAATTCGGCTTCAACAGCGTGACTCCCATCGCTACTGGGTTGCTCGCCCAATACAATTTCGGTCCGTTACGTTCCGGCTTTCTCGAAGTGAAGTCTCTCGAAGTGGTGGACGCATTCGGCCAGTTGGTGACGCTCTCCACATCCCCGCAAAACACAGATGGAAGCTTGCAGGTGATCGCAGCGATGACCCTCGCGCCGCAGTCCGGGGACACGGCAAATCAGGGGAAGGTGTTTCTTCCCCCGCGTCTGACCGCACCCACGCGGCTTTGGTTCCGCTGGCTCTCGGCTACGTTCGACTCCAATATCGGCGGCATCTCGAATGACTTCGTCGAAGTGAACACGCATCCCGCCTCGACGCCGGTGTGCGGATGGATCATGCCGAACCATCTGGACAACAGCCTGTTCTTCTACGACATCGACGGTTCCCCCATCGGATCGTTCGGCGTGGAGCATGGCAACCTCGTCTATCGCACGCGCGCCGGCAACATCAACAATCCATCGAACAGTCTCGCCGCCGACATCGGGCCGCTAGGAAGCCCGTCGGTCAATCTGCACACCGCGAACTTCATGTGGTACGTCAACGGCCAGAGTGCAGGCTTCCTCACCGATCTGATGACCACCATGCTCGCATCGGAGCAGTTCATCAGCCCGGCCAACTACGCGCAGAACAGCACACTGGCAGTGCTCGTCGGCCGTCCTCTCGCGATTACTCGCGCAGTGCTCGGCATGGAAACGAGTGGCAACGTGCTGCCCATCAGCCAGGCCGACACATCACCTACCGATCCCTTCCCGTCGGATATTCTCAACGGCCGCGTGAACTACAGTGACCGTCAGCAGGCGAGCAGCGCCAATCTCGCCGGTGTGAACTTCCCCTTGCGGCTCGGTGAGCTTTCGAATATTGACGATGGCCTGGTCGGCTATCTGATCGAAGGTTCGGGCGCGAATCCTTACTCGGTGATCTATGCGCCGGCAGCGCCTGCAAGTGGTGCGAACAACGTGGTGCAGCCCACGCCCACCACGATCCAGCTCAACCTCAACGCGCAGCCTACCACCGTGACCATGCTCATGGATCCTCGCGCGGGCGTTCACGCAACCACCGGGGTGCTTCCGGTCGCCGAGTTGAGCATTCCTTCCGATCAATACGCGCAGACGATGCAGAATCTCGAGATGACGTTCTTCACCATGCCCGTTCTCTCCGCGGCGAACGGGCTGGCCATCCCGCTGCCTCAGGAATCGGGCTACTCGTGGATCTGGATCAATCCAGGCAACACCCTGGTTCCGCTCAAGGCGAACGCGGTGAACGAGAACGCGGCCTACGGCTATTCGCCGCAAACCCTTCTCGAAGGCTGGCTCGCTCTGATACCCACTCCGTTGACCCTGAAGAAACCGTAACCGCCATGCCTCTTTCAAACGAATCCAGCAACGTCACGCTCTCGGCGATCAATCCCGCCATCCAACCGCCCGCGAGTCAGGCGGTGGTCTACACCGGAGTGGAGGCGCAGATCGTGGTGACCCTGAATAATGGTACCGGCAGCGCCATTCTTCTTCAGTCCGGCGCGCAGAACTCGACGCTACAGGTCTTTGCACCGATGTTCTACACGTCCACCGAAGTTCTGGCAATGGCGATCAGCCTCGCGGATTGGACGTTCTCCACCGATCCGGGCGGCGCATTCCTGCTACTCACCTACAATGGTCCGAACGGCGCTCAATGGGCGGACGGCACGGACATCCAATTCACC
Organism: Bryobacterales bacterium; assembly: GCA_016789785.1. The sequence goes on along the minus strand of JAEUQE010000023.1, from coordinate 44,888 downwards.
ATCACGAACGCGACGTCGAACGCGCAGCCCACCGCGGACTCTTTTCAGGTCAACAGCAGCAACTTCACGGGCAACGTCCCCACACAGCTCACCACGCCCTTCAATCTCACCGAGCAGCCGCAGCCTGGCAATGCCAAGCTCTCCGACACGTTGCAAATCTCGCTCGACAATCAGGGCAGCGTCTACGTGTCCACCAGCGCGAGCGATCCGCTGTCGAATCAGATTTTCCTCAACATCAAGAACACCGGATCCACGCCGGTGTACAACGGCCAAGCCCCCTGGACCGGCAATCCGCAGGTGATCGTTACCTTCGTCTACGGGCTCACCGCGGGCGCGCTGGCGCAGGACAACGACAAGCAGCAGCCGGCAATCGGCTCGGCATGGAACATCCAGGCGGCGGTGTTTGTCGATGAGGGCAACGGCTGGTATCCAACGAATCCGAGCATCACCGGCCAGGATCCACATCCGCAGTGGATCCTCTCGCCATCCACAACCAACACCGGGATCCTGGGCATCGGCGCGGACGCGAACGTCACCTTCAGCTTCAGTTCCATCGTGTCGCTCACACCTCCCGGCCACACGCAGATGATTGTCGAGTTCACGGGCTTTCAAAAAGACGAGAACACCGCCTACGATGATCAGGTCTTCGTGATCGACATCTTCAAACAGCAGGCGCCGCCCACCCGCGGGCTCATCAACTTCTTCGCGACAAACCCGATCGTGATGGTGAATCAGCCTAATCAACCGGTGCCGATTCCATTCCGGTGGGCGATGTTCGACGTCCCCAACGTTCATCTCATCTGCAGCATGAGTGGGGTCCCGCCGCTCGTCCGCAATTATCCGAACCCTCAGCCGCTCGCCTACGACAACTATCCGCTGACGCTTCCACAAGTGCAGCAGAACACGCCGTTGTTCGTGACTCTGCAGGCGTTCGACGGCAACGGCGGTTATCTGAACAGTCTTCAGTTCACCGTCTTTCTGCAGGTGACGTTCTTCTATGATCCGCGCGATGGGCAAGTGTATCCGGCGGTGCTGCTCGGCAATTTGTGGTGGATGGCGCAAAACCTGAACTACAACGCGCCCGGCTCGATCTACTACAACAACTACAATGGCTACGCGGCGCAGTATGGCCGCCTGTACCCCGCGACGGGCCTCGCGCCAGCGCCCTATCCGTGGCGCGTTCCGAGCGAGGCCGATTGGAACGCTCTGCTGCAAGTCTTCGGCGGGTCGCCCACGGCAGCGTACGCAGCACTCATCAACCTGGGAAGCAGCGGCTGCAATATGCAACTTGGCGGATCCGCAGACAACAACCAGGACTTCAACGGGCTGGGGAATTCGGGTTTCTACTGGACTTCGACACCGGCCACATCCTCCAGCACGCTTTACGCGAACCTCGGGTTTACCTCCAAGCAGCTTAACGTTGGCTCGGATCTCAACTTCGACAATTCCTACTATGCGTCGGTGCGCTATGTTATGGACGCTTAGGAAGCCGCACGGGGGCAAGACCATCTGCCTGTCGATGATCGTGCGCAATGAGTGTGCGGTGATCGTGAGGGCATTGCAGTCGGTGAAGCATCTCATCGACTACTGGGTGATTGTCGACACCGGCTCCACGGACTCCACACCACTGCTCATCCTGCAAGCGATGTCCGGTGTTCCCGGCGAACTGCACCGGCGGCAATGGATCAACTTTGGCCACAATCGCACCGAGGCGATTCGACTCGCCAAAGGCAAATCGGACTACGTGCTGATCATGGACGCGGACATGGTGGCCAATGTACACGCTCCGTTCCAGCACAAGCTCGATGCCGATGCCTACGAGATCCGCTACGAGGGCGACGTCGATTACACGCAACCGATGCTCGTTTCAAACGCGCATGATTGGTCGTTTCAAGGCGCCACTCACGAGTTCCTCCACGCGGAGAACGCCGTCATGGGCGCCGTGTTGCCGGAATTGACATTCACCCACTTTGCCGACGGCGCGGGACGCACGGACAAGTTCGAGCGTGACACCCGCTTGCTTGAGAATGCGCTCGATCATGATCCTTCGAATTCGCGCAATGTGTTTTATCTCGCGCAGTCCTATCGGGACATCGGACGCTTCGCAGACGCACTCACCTTCTACGAGAAGCGCTCACAGATGGACGGGTGGGAGGAGGAAACGTGGTACGCGATGTATCAGGCCGCGAGCATGCGCCATCTGCTGGGTGAGGACTGGGAATCAGTGCGCAACGCCTATTTGCGTGTCTATGCGGCAAGGCCATCACGTCTCGAACCGCTATACGCGGTCGTGAAGCAGCAGCGCCAGGACGAGGCCTATGCGCTCGGCTATACGTTCGCGGCGATGGCGGGCCATGGGATCGCGTATCCAAAGGATCGCCTGTTCATTGAGAGGCCCATCTATGAGTACTTGTTCCTGCTCGAATACGGCGTGTGCGCTTACGGCATGGGGCGATGGTCCGAAGCAGTGGACGCATTCAACAAGGTGCTTCGGAACACCGCTCTGCCCGCATGGGTAGCTGAGTCCGCCGAACGTGGCCGCAACATGGCGCTCGAAGGTCTCTACCGTCCGCAAAGCGACAACGGACTTCAGAACCGCATCGTGGTGTTCACTCCGTTTCGCAACGCGGGGAGCTTTCTGAGACGCTGCGTCGAGAGCCTGCGGGAACAGGACTACGGCAACTTCGAAGTGCTTGTGATCGACGATGCATCCGATGACGATTCGAGTGTCGCCGTCCCGGTGGACGACGCTCGGTTCCGATTCTTCCAGAATCCCGTTCGCCGCGGTCTGGGGCGCAACCTCACGGAGTACCTGACGCGCTGTTGCCAGCCGGACGACATCGTGGTTTGCGTGGATGGCGATGACTGGCTCGCCTGCCGGGAGGCGCTCACGCACATCAACCGTTTCTACAATCAGCATCGCTGTTGGGTGAGCTACGGGCAGTTCGCTTACACCGATGGCAGCCGCGGGTTCTGCGAGCCGTTCGCTTCCTACGAAGACTTTCGTACGGTGCGCCACGCCTTCCGTGCCTCGCATGTGCGAACGTTTCGCGCGGGCCTGTTTCAGCGAATCGCAGATCAGGATCCGGACTGGCAGTGCTTCAAAGACGAACAGGGAGAGTGGCTGGAATCCTCCGTGGATGCGGCGCTGATGAATGTGTTGCTCGAACTGGCGGGCTTCGACAGGGTGCGCTTCAACGATCGCGTGCTATACGTCTACAACGATGAGAATCCGCGGAACGTGCATCGTGAGAACCGCCCGCGGCAGATCACCAACTACGCGCTGGTGAGCCGCAAACGGCCATTCGCGCGAATCGACAGCTACCAGACTTCGGCGGAGGCGATGCATGCAGGATCCCTCTAGCGAATTTCTTGCGGTCGCGGAGGTGCTGGGCCACACGGAAGGCAGCCAGGGTGGGGCCCTTTGGCAGGGCGATACGGTCTGCACCTATTTCGGGGCCGCGACTCCCGAGGATCTCTCGCGTCTGGCGTGCCGCGCGACCGAGGCGCAACGCCACCAGCGTCTGTCCACGTTCTTCAACCCTTCCATCGCGTTGCGCAGCCGTTTGGGTCAAGGCATTCACGATCGCGGAGAGGCCGCCGTTTTCGCCGCTTTCCAACTCAGCCCGGAGGACCGCGCGAATGTCCAGAAGCAACTCCCTGCCCCGGTGAAAGCGGTGAGCGTGATCTCGAAGAGAGTGGCCGCCGGCGAGGAATGGGACGTCAGCGTGCGCGGCGAAGCATGGGGCCTGGATGATTCTCACGACCTCTATGTGATTGTCAACGCCGGTACAGTGATCCTCGAACGCGGTGCGTCGATCGCCGTGCGGGGGAACGTGCTTTCCCTGCTCTGCCAGCGGCTGATCGTGGAAGACGAAGGCTCGCCCTATCACATCGGCATTCTCCCCACGCCCTTTTCCGTCGACCTGCGCGGCGGCCCGCTTCATGGCCCACCCGGCGCACGAGGCGCCAATGGTCACGAAGGATCGAGCGGCCGCACCATGCACGTGATCCCGAACATCCTGGGAGGTTCGCTGGCGCACGACATCTCGCAGGAAGAGTTGCATGGTCACGATGGCGTACGCGGCGCCGATGGATCCACCGGCAAGGATGGCCGCAATGGCGGTATGGCGAAGTTCGCCGAGATCACGCTGCGCGATGTGGAAGGTGTGGTGACATTGTTCGTGCAAGCGGGTACCGGTGGCGACGGCGGCCGTGGCGGCGACGGTGGTGATGGCGGACGCGGAGGCGATGGCGCCCGGGCCTACAAGGTGATTCGCGAAGTGTTCCGTGGTGGCAACGGCGGCAAGGGTGGCGATGGCGGAAACGGCGGCGAGGGTGGACGCGCGGGCAGCGGAGGCATCGCGTCCAACGTGTACATCAATGTTCAGCCGGGCCAGGAAGACCGCATCCGCGTCACGGCGCTGGCCTCCGCGCCTGGCAATCCCGGCTCCGGCGGCAACGGGGGCAAGGCCGGCGATGGCGGATGCGTAGGCGCCGGCCCGCGTTCCGAGTTAAACGGAACCCCAGGCGGTCGGGGAGTGGACGGAAGCCCGGGCCGCGGGGGACGTCACGGACGTTCGCGCCCGGCCCCCTACGTTTTCCTGAATGAGACGAGATACTGCGAAGAAAGGATGTTGCAATGCCAGCAAGACTGAACTTCTACGAACGTGCCGCAAAGCTCGGGCACTCGGTCGAGTTGTTGAAGACGGGCGCCGAGATCCAGAACACTATCAGCGTGGAAAGCGTGGATGCGCTTCGTGACTTGATGGACGACGGCAGCACTCCCGAAGAGCGTGCCCAAAAGGCCCAGTTGTTGTTCGGAGACATCCCCATGACGGACCCCAACGAGGATGCCTCGGAAGCGGGTATTCTGCGGCGGGTGCAAGGCTACATCTTCGGCAATGACCCGCTGGCCGATATCGACCGGCAGCGCGTTGCATCGCTCTTCCCAATGGACATCTGTGCGGCTTCGGCTCCCAGCAAAACGATCAGCGGAGTGTGGGACTTGACTTGCAGCACCTTCCAGACCATCAACATTGGCCAGTTGATCATGGACGATCAGTCCTGCATTGTCATCTATAGCACCGGTCTCAACTTCACCGCGGACAGTATCCAGCGCATCGGCGCCGCTCCCGCACCTTATTGGGACTTCAACATCCTCGGCGCGACGGGCCAGGGAGGAACGGCTGGCACGCAACCCGGTCCAGCGGGTCAGGGCGCCGCGGGATCGGGTGGCACTTGCAAGAGTCCCGGTGTCGCTGGCGACGCGGGCAAGAATGGAAACACAGGCACTGCGGGAGCTACCGGCGGCCAGGGCGGCGTCGGCAACGACGGCCTCCCCTCGATGCAGGCCACCATCCAGATCACGACCGGATTCACCGGAGCCCAGACGCTCACATTCCTGACCCGTTCGGGCACCGGCGGCGCAGGCGGCCAGGGCGGCACCGGCGCACGTGGCGGAACCGGCGGCAGCGGTGGCGATGGCGCCACTTGCGGCTGCGAAGGAACCAATGGCGGCAACGGCGGACCCGGAGGCGAGGGGGGAAGCGGCGGCCAAGGCGGTACTGGAGGAAACGGCATCAGCGCTGCGGCCAACATCATCATTCAGGTTCCCGCCAGTCAGGTCGGGAACATCATCACGCAAGGTTTCACCGCACCTCCGGGTCCAGGAGGCACTGGCGGACCGGGCGGGTCCGGCGGTCCCGGAGGTTCAGCCGGAGCGAAGGGCAAACACCAGAGCAGCGGAAGCGCGGGCGGCGGAGGCGGCCAAGGCTCTCCGGGCGGATATGGGCCGAAAGGCGCCGCCAGCGGATCGCCCGCGAAGTTCTCCGTGCAGCCGTTGTAGGCGTCACAAGAAAATCTTCTCGCGGCCCGGAGGAAACTGGCGCGTTTTACGCCACGACCTACGAAAGGCGTGTACGCGTGAAACTACTGTTGTGTCTTGCACCGTTGTGGCTTACTCTGTTGGGCGGCCAGTTGCCTGCTGCCGTGACGTTCCTCTCCGACGGGGACTTCCTGAATCCCAACTGGTCCGAGGTCGATTTCGGAAGCCCCCTGGTAGCGGGAAGCAACGCCCAAGCCGCATCCGGCGGCAATCCCGGCCCGTTCCGGCAGATCACCGTATCCTTCCCGGATTTTGCCGGCGGCACGACCTTAACCAAGAACCTCGCCAGTTTCGGCGCATTGCTGGTCTTTGACCCGTCGGTTATCGGCGCGATCACGCAGATCGAGTTCAGCTACCAGCTTGCCACCCAGTCCAGCGTCTTTGGGAACGGCTTCGGCGGCGCCTACCGCCCGATGTTGCGCCAGAATGGCCGCATCTATTTCCTGAACAATGTGAACGACGTGACCAGTTCCTCCGCCTGGACAACGTTCACCAGTATCAGCACGAACCCCTCGGACTGGGGTGAAGTGAACGCAGGGGTGACGCTTCCGGACTTCTCCGCGACGGGAAGCCCGATCGAGTTCGGCTACCGCACAGCGTTGACCGCCGTCTGTCCATCCACAGTCACCACTTGCTCGAGCGGCTCGGTCCTCTCCGGAATCGATAACTACCAGGTCACCGTCACCAGCGCGGATCGTCCGAGTAACGATGTGCCCGAACCCTCCACGATGGGCCTGTTCGCACTGGGAGGAACTCTCCTGGTAATCCGGCGTAACTGGCGGTGGTAGATCCATACGCTTCATTTAGTGGCAGGCTACAGTAACGCAGACTTCAGTCTGCCGCGTCGGCAATCATGTCGAGGGCCGTGCCCGGGTTCGGCGAGTCGCCGTTGGTGGAGACTCCCTGCACCCTTCCGCCGGGCTCACCAACCCCGCCTTCACAGCGTGTTTCCGTTCACCTCGCCCTGCACCGAGACGAATCTCGGCGCGGCAGGCCTGGGGGCCCGCGTTACCGTGGAGGTGCCCCCGGAGCCCGGCCTGCGAGCCGCGCGCGGCCGGCTACTTGCCGCAACCGTCCGCAATCGATCGCGCCATCGCGAGCCAACCCGCAACCGCCTTGTTCGCGGGCATTCGCTTGATCGCCTGATCAAACAATGCGACCGATTCGCGCGCTGCCTTGCACGCCTCCACCTTTTTCCCGAGCCCCGCCGAAGCCCTCGCGAGATTGAGGAACGCCGATGCGTGATACATGCGGAAGTTCGGCGCCAGACGTCCCGTCGACGCCAACTGCGAGTACAATTCCACCGACCTTCGCGCAACCGTCTCCGCCTCCGCGTTCCGCCCCAGCAGAACATGGGCGTTGGCCAAAGCCAAATGCGCATCGGCCAGCCGCTCCTGTGCCTGTGCACTTCCACTGTCGGCAAGAAAGATGCGTTGCCGGATCGCCAGCGCGCGCTCGGCAAGCGGCAACGCCTGCGCCGCATCGCCCTTGGACAGCAGTCCTCTGGCCAACCCGATATTCGCGGAGGAGAGAAACAACCGGTACCGCTGCAGTTCCGGATTCCGGGCGATCAGCCGCTCCGCGGTCGCCAGGGAACTCCGCGAATGGCTCACCACCGAAGCAAAGTCCGCTCTCGCCGAGGCGACTTCCGCCATTCGCCAATCCGCCAGCAGAAGATTGATCAACGGCGCATCCTCCGCGGGCCGTTCCTCCGACAATTCGCGGAATAGCGTCACGGAACGCGTAAGTTTGTCCATCGCCTCGGGCGCCGGCGTGAGCGCGGCTCCGTAGTAGTACAGCGATTGCGCAAGCAGCCGCCTGGCCTGCCAGTCTTTCGGCGTCGCGGCAACGGCTTGCCCGGCATAGTGGACGGCGCTCGCCGCGTGCCTGGCCGCGTCGTCACGCTTCGCGTTTTGTGTTTCGTGCGCAGCGAGCTCTACGTAGACCATCGCCGCCGTTCGCGGCAGGCTCTGCGCTGCCGGCGCAATTTCCTGAGCCCGCTGCAAGCTTTGCTCCGCCTTCAGCAACTCCTCGCGCGCCGCCGCAAACTTTCCCCGGTTCGGCAAAAACGCATTGCCCTGGACCCTTGCCATCTGCAAATGCGACCGGGCCAGTTCCTCGAACAGCGCTGCGTCGTCCGGCGAGTCCTTGAGCAGTGCTTGCAGATACTGGATCGTGCCCTGAACCAGTTTCTCCCGAAGCGGCATCGTGCTGCCCATGTTCTCCAGTTCCGGTTCCACCTCGTTGATCAACAGCGTCACCAGTTCGCGCGAACTCGCGAAATGACGCGCCTCAATGCGGCTCTGCCGGTAAAAGAACGCCGAGGATGCCATGGTCAACAACACCAGCGCACCGATAGCGGCGCTGAACGCCTTGTTCCGCGCAACGAAACGTCTCGCCACATACCACGGCCGTGGAGGAACCGCCAGCACGGCCCTGCCTTTGAGAAACCGCTCGATATCGTCTTCGAGTTCGGCGGCCGATGCGTAGCGGTCCTTTGCCCTCTTCGCAAGAGCTTTCATGATGATCGCGCTCACGTCAGGGGGGATCGCGGGGTCGGCCTTCGACGGCGAGGGCGGATCGACCTCTGTCACCCGCCTCACCAGTTCCGTGTACGCAGTGTTCTCCGCATATTGCGGATTGCGCCCCGTGATCACCTCGTACAGCAGGACGCCAAGCGAATAGATATCGGAGGAGAGGGTCATCGGCTCTCCGCGCAGTTGCTCCGGGCTCGCGTAGGCGATGGTGACCGGATGCAGAACGGTATCGTGCCCGTTGGTGCCCGTTTCGATGTCGAGAAGCTGCGCGACGCCGAAATCCAACAGCTTCGCCACCCCATCGGTGGAAACCAGAACGTTGGCGGGCTTCAGATCGCGATGCAGGATCATGCGCTGGTGGGCGTACTGCACGGCGCCACACACGTCCACAAACAGGCGCAGACGTTCCCGCAGCGAAAGACTCCGCGCATACTGATTGAGTGGCTGACCTGCGATGTACTCCATCACGAAGTAGCGCCGGCCGTCCGCCACTCCACCATCCAGCATTCGCACGATGTTCGGATGATCCAATTGCGCCAGGATCTGCCGTTCGCGGATGAATCGCCGCTCGGCCTCGGGGCCAAACAGCCGCCCTCCGGTGACCTTGATCGCCACCTCACGGTGAAACTCACCGTCGCTTCGTTCCGCGAGATACACCACACCCATTCCGCCGCTGCCGATCTCCCGCAGAATGCGATAGGGACCGAGCTGCACGCCGCGCGCGAACCCTCGCGCATCGGGATGTTCCAGGAAGCCCCCAGCCGCGTCCTGCGCCGCCAGCAGCGATTCCACCTCGCCGCGGATCTCCGCGTCCAGTTCCGCAAGCACACGTTCGCGATCCGCCGGCGCGGCCTCACGCACCTGCGCAAACGCACCGGCGATTTGTTCCCACGTCCGCGGATCCATGGTCTTTCGTTAGGCCGTCCCTCTCTAAGTGGCGCAATTCGCGGGAAATCTCACCGCAAGGAACTGAGCTTGCGGTAAAGCCAGGCCCGCGCCACCGCCCAGTCGCGATTCACCGCCGAGGGCGACACTTTCAGAATCGCCGCTGTTTCGTCAATGCTGAGACCGGCGAAGTAGCGCAGTTCGACGATGCGGGCCCTTGCCGGGTCGAAGGCCTCCAGTTCATTCAATGCCTCATCGAGCGCAACAACATCCAGGTCAGGCTCAAAGGCAATGGTGAGCGCTTCGTCGCCGAGTTCTTCATGCGGCGCGCCATTGCCGCGTTTGGCGCTTAGCCGTTTGCGGGCATTGTCCACCAGCACCCGCCGCATGGCATTCGCCGCCGCGGCATAGAAGTGCGCCCTGCCCTGCCATTGAATCCGCGTCTGATCCACCAGCCGCAGATACGCCTCATGCACAAGAGCCGTGGATTGCAGCGTGTGATTGCTGCGTTCACTGAGCAGCAGACGCCGGGCAATCCCGCGCATCTCGTCGTAGACCAGAGCCACCAGGTCTTCGAAGGCCGCCTGATCGCCGCCCGCCCAGCGGTTCAGTTGTTCCGTAATCTCGCCCACAGGCCCCATATTATGTCAGAGGCGCCGGGGCGGGATTCTGATAGCGGCGGAGCTCGCCATTTCCGCGGCCCACGCTTGGTCCGTGGAAAGCGCCGCGCATTGGAGCACTGAGTACACGGCACGCGAAGGGTTCGCTTCACCCTGGGCACACAGCATGAACGAATCTCGGAATTCGCACACTTCTTACATGGTCTGCTACACCTCTTACTCATCACGCTTACGTGACACGAACATAGCAGCACGAGAGCGTACTTGTGGAACGGTGCACTTACTCAAAGCCCCCCCGCCGGCATGCGATCCCGTTGCGCCGAAGCGGGGGCGATCTGAGACAATGGACCCGTTATGCCATCCATTGAGGAACAGAAGTTCAGGGCCGGACTGGTGCAGATGTCCTGCTCCACCGACCCGGAAGAGAATCTCGCCAAGGCGGTTGCCCGGATTCGCGAGGCGGCCGCCCGGGGCGCTCAAGTGGTATGTCTGCAGGAACTCTTCCGGTCGCAGTACTTCTGCCGCGTGGAGAACGCCGACCTCTTCAACCTCGCCGAAACCATCCCTGGCCCCTCGACCGAGGCGATCGGAAGAGTTGCGCGCGAGTGCGGCGTGGTGGTAGTGGCTTCCCTGTTTGAAAAGCGGGCGGCTGGCCTCTACCACAACACGGCCGCGATCCTTGGCCCGGATGGCGAGTTGCAGGGCATCTACCGCAAGATGCACATCCCCGATGACCCGCTCTACTATGAGAAGTTTTACTTCACTCCGGGTGACCTCGGGTTCCTCAACTTCACCACCCGCTATGGCCGGATCGGCGTTCAGGTCTGCTGGGACCAGTGGTATCCGGAAGGCGCGCGCGCGACCTCGATGCTTGGCGCGTCCGTGCTCTTCTACCCGACCGCGATCGGCTGGCACCCCCACGAAAAAGAGGAGTTCGGCGCAGCCCAACGCGACGCCTGGATTACCATCCAGCGGTCCCACGCCATCGCCAACGGTGTGTATGTCGTGGCGGTGAATCGTGTGGGATTTGAAGGAACTCCGGACAATGGCCTCGAGTTTTGGGGCAGTTCCTTTGTCGCCGACCCGTTCGGCCGCATGCTTGCCCAGGCATCCGTCGATCAGGAGGAGATCCTCATCGTCGAGATCGATCCCAAGCTCTGCGAGGAGACACGCCGCAACTGGCCCTTCTTCCGGGACCGCCGCATTGATCACTACACGCCGATCCTGCAGCGCTGGAGAGACTGATGCCGGCCACGCAGCCCGATTCAACGCAGGCCCATTCCACGCCGGCCGCCCTTGGCTACCGCATGCCGGCCGAATGGGAGCCGCATGCCGCCACATGGTTGGCCTGGCCGCACGAACGCTCGGACTGGCCGGGCAAATTCGCCCCGGTCCCCTGGGTCTACGGAGAGGTGGTGCGCTATCTCTCCCAGGTGGAAACGGTTTCCATCCTGATTCCGGATGCGGGTACGGAGAAAAGCGCGCGCACGGTACTTACAAAATCCGGCTCCAATTTACAGCGTGTCGAGTTTGTCCACTGCCCGACCAACCGCAGTTGGACCCGTGATTCCTGCCCGATCTTTGTCCGCGACGGCGCCGGCCGGGTCGCGATGACACATTGGCGGTTCAACGGCTGGGCGAAGTACGCAAACCACGAGCACGACGCCGCCATCCCCCTGCTGCTGCGCAAAAGGCTCCGCGTTCCCTACTTCAAGCCGAAGCACGGGAAATGGCATGTGGTGCTGGAAGGAGGCAGCATTGATGTCAACGGCGCGGGGGTCCTGATGACCACCGAGGAGTGCCTCCTGAGCCCGATTCAGGCTCGCAATCCCGGACTCTCGCGCCGTGACGTCGAGCAGTATCTGAAGGACTATCTGGGAGTAAGTGAGGTCCTGTGGCTGCGCAATGGCATCGCCGGCGATGATACCCACGGCCATGTGGACGACCTTGCCCGCTTCGCCAACCCATCCACCATCCTCATCGCCTCGGAGTCCGATCGCACGGAGGCGAACTACACAGCGCTCGCTGAGAACGTCCGCCTGCTCCGGGCTCAGAAGCGGTGGAATGTGGTCACGCTGCCGATGCCCAAACCCGTGTGTTTCGACGGGCAGCGCCTCCCGGCGAGTTATGCGAACTTCTACATCGCCAACCAACTGGTGCTGGTCCCGGTGTTCAACGATCCCAACGACCGTGCCGCACTGAATGCGATCGCACGCGCTTTCCCGGACCGCGAAACCGTCCCCATTTACTGCGGCGACTTAGTGCTCGGCCTCGGAACACTGCATTGCATGACGCAGCAGCAGCCAACATAGCCAACCGCCCTGAAGCACGCTGATCGTAACTCGGTAACGCAGCCTTCAGGCTGCCGCCTCGACAATCATGTCGAGGGGCGTGCTCGGGGCTGGCGGATCGTCCCTGGTGGATGATCAGCACTCGACCCCGCCTTCACCAAGCATCTCGCTCACCTCGCCCCGCACCGAGACGAATCTCGGCGCGGCCGGCTCATAGCCAAGATGTTACAGTACCAGTTGCCGTAACCGCTCCGCCGCCGACTCCGCGGTGATGTCACGCTGCGGCCCGCCAAGCATCTCAAATCCGACCATGAATTTCTTCACTGTCGCCGAACGCAGCAGAGGCGGATAGAAGTGCACGTGAAAATGAAACGAATCGTGAGGCTCACCGTCCGCCGGCGCCTGATGCAGCCCCATCGTGTATGGGAATGGTACGTCAAACAACCGGTCGTAGGCGCTAGTGACCCGCTTCAGGATATCCGCCAGACCTGTACGTTCCGCGTCTTCAAACTGATCCAGCGACTGACGGTGGTCCTTCGTGACAATCAGCGTCTCAAACGGCCAGACCGCCCAATAAGGCACGACCGCGAGGAACGAAGAGTTCTCGCAAACCACGCGATCTTTCAGCCGTGATTCGAGCAATGCGTAGCGGCACAGCAGGCATCCGCCATGTTCGTGCATCCATTCACGCTGCCCGCGAACCTCCTTCTCCAGTTCATTCGGAACACTTTCACTGGCCCAGATCTGGCAGTGCGGATGCGGATTGCTGGCGCCCATCATCTCACCGCGATTTTCAAAGATCTGCACCGAACGGATCCCGGGCAGTGCGCTCAGTTCCCGGAACTGCGCCGTCCAGTTGTTCACGACGGCGCCGATCGCGGCAACATCCATGCGTGCGAGCGTAAGACTATGATCCGGTGAAAAGCACACCACGCGGCAGATGCCTCGTTCCGATCGCGCCACCAGCAGACCCTCCTCGTCGTGGGACGCCGGTGGGACATCCATGCGCAGTGCGGCGAAGTCGTTGTCGAAGACGAAGGTCGCCTCGTAGTCTGGATTGCGATGCCCCCCAGCGCGCGAATTGCCGGGGCAAAGATAGCAGTCCGGATCATAGCCCGGACGCGCAGGCAGCGGGGTACTCTCGGTCTGCCCCTGCCAGGGACGCTGTGTCCGATGGGGCGAGACCAACACCCATTCCTGTGTGAGCGGGTTTCGTCTTCGATGCGAATGTTGGGCGAGTAGAAAATCAGTCACGGCTTGAAAACTCGTACGACCTTAGGCCACATCGGCCTGCGCGCATGCGCGCACAGGCGCCGTGGACTGGCGGCAGACCAGGCGCGTCTCCACGTGATACTCGCGTCCCACGGCGTCTTCCTTCTGCGAAATCATCTGCCAGAGCGCCTGAAAGGCCACGCGTCCGATCTCCTGCCGCGGAATCGACACCGAAGTCAACGCCGGCTGCGTGTACTGCGCGAAGGCAATGTCGTCGAAGCCCACTACCGAGAGGTCCGCGGGGACTTGCATGCCACGGTCATAGGCGCAGTGGAGAGATCCAATCGCGGCAAGATCGTTCCCGCCGATGAGCGCCGTCGGTTTGTGATTCGTGAGCAGTTTCGATGCGGCGAAGTATCCGCCCTGCACCGTGAAGTCGGAGTCCATGATGCCCGCGGGCGCGACCCCGAATTTCGCCGCCGTCTCCACGAACGCCTGCTTGCGGCGCTGGGCCGACGGTAGATGCACCGGCCCGCCGATGTAGCCAATCGCGCGGTGGCCTAGCTTCACCAGATGCTCCAAGGCTTCCGCGATTCCCTGTTCGTAGTCGATCACGATATTTGCGATGTGCGCATCCACGCGGCCGAGATCCAGGTACACCGCAGAAACACGCTTGGAGGCGAGTTCCTGAATCACGGCGGGATCAATCTGCGAGGTGAGGATGGCCACTCCCGGCACGCGTAGACCGATCAGCCGCACCACGCAATCGAGTGTCCGCTGCGCATCATAGTTGGTGTTCAAGACCACGGCGTCCATGCGATGCATCAACGCCTGATCCTGAAACGCGGCCGTCAGATCCGGGAAAAACGGATTTCGAATGTCGGAGATGATGAGGCCCAGCAGGCTGCTGCGTCCGGCGGCGAGATTCTGCGCCGCGCGATTCAAGGTGTACCCGAGTTCGGCGACTGCGGCAAGCACGCGCTCCCTGGTGACCGGCTGGGTTCTGCGCGTGCCATTGAGCACATGCGAAACCGTGGCCGTGGAGACGCCAGCCCGCGCAGCCACGTCTTTAATGCTGATAGGCATCGCGTCTCATTGTAATCCGAGATGCCATGAACCATCCATGATCGGCGGCGTGGGTTGCATCCGTGCCTTCCCCGCAATGCTCAATCATCCTTTCGGGGGCGCTCCAATAAATACAGCAACAGATACGCGATACCGACGGCGGCCGGCACGAACCCTGACAACGCCACCTGTGGCGGCAGGTGATAACGCCGCTGACCCATGTACTCGGCCTCCAGCCGCCTCACCCATTCCTCGGGCATCTTGTTTTCCCGATGCGACTTGAGCCGCCAGTGGACTTCCTCCAGACCAACGTTTTCGCTCGTCGTACTCGACACCAGCATGAGGAAAGCCGCCAGGGAGATCCCAAGAAACAGCATCAGCACGCCGCGCCGAAGATACTGCTTCGGGTTGTGATTGACCTGCGGTTCGGGTACCGGCATTCCTTTCTCGATCAAGGCCATACGTTCTCTGTGCCGCATGCGCTCAATCCGGTAGCGCACAAAGCCCAGCCCCACCGTCACAATGATGCAACTGCCCATCAACGCCGCAATGAAATCACCGTCTCTCACGCCGTGCCACTCCTTCCATGTGCTATGACCAGTGCATGGGCTTGGATTGTTTCAATGGCCTGCTGAAACTTCTGGTTGCCAGCTCAGGGTCTAACGGGTGGATGACCGAACGCGCCACTGGAGGATTCGCCGAAGAGGCGCGTTCGGGGCGCCGCGAGGAGGCGTTTGAGACGTTGGTGACCATCTATCAACACAAGGTCTACCGCCTCGCACTGACCATGCTTCGCAACCCGCAGGCCGCCGAAGACGCCACGCAGGAAACGTTCCTGCGCGTGTGGAAAGCTCTGCCAGGTTTTCGCGGGGACTCCGAGATCTCCACGTGGATCTACTCCATCGCCCGGAACCGGTGTCTGTCAATGTTGAATCGCAGTTCCTCCAAGTGCGAAATCGGCATGGAGGAACTCCCGGAGCAGACCGCTCCACCGCACGATCCGGATCCGTTTCCGACGCTCATGGAAGCACTCGGCCAACTGGATGGAAGACAGCGCGAGGCCGTCGCCCTGTTTTATCTCGAGGACAAGAGCTACGAGGAAATGAGCCAGCAGATGGGAATCCCCATCGGCAGCGTGAAGACGTACTTGCATCGCGCGCGCAGAGTGCTCGCCACGTTTTTTCAGACGCGTGACGCGGAAGTCCCCGCGGACGGGAAAGGAACCGGACAATGAACTGTGGCCATGCGCAGGATCAGCTTCTGGATGGGGGATTCGGCGGCCAAGACCTTACCGGGCATCTCGCATCGTGCGCGGAATGCCGGCGGTTCGCCGCATCGGTGGAAGCCGTGGACGCCGCTTTTCACCGCCTGCGAATCGTACTCGCGCCTCCCACTCTCAAACCCAACGTACTGCTTCGAGCCAAACTCGAGCAAGGCTTGCGCCGGCGCCTGATCACACTGGCTCTCGATACGCTTGCCGCCGCGGGCTGCGTCGCCGCGCTGGCTGCCGTGCTGTTCTGGATCTATCCGCAGCCTGCGGTCACGGCATTCGCGCTGGTGCTGGGCTGCCTGTGGGCCGCGCTGTTCCGCGGCACGGCGATAGAGACCTGAAAACGAAGAAAGGTGCGGCATGCTTCGATGCCGCACCGCAAAAGGAGGAGGATTGTCGTTCGCCTGCGTTCTCGCCTGTCTACTCAACGATGCGGCGTTCGTTCTTCATGGCCGCAATGTTCTTCCAGGCCTGCTCACGGAAAGGACCAGCGATATTCATGCATTGCTTGAAGAATACAGCGGCATCCGCATATCGCTCCAGATGGTAGTTCGACCAGCCAAGATAGAACAGAATGCCCGCCTGTGTCTGATCCGACGACCGGAAGTACGAGAGTGCCGAACGCAGATAGCGGTCAGCGGACTGGAACGCGTTCTGGTTCACAAATACGTTGCCGAGCAGCAGATTCGCGCTGCCGATGTAGTACGCCTTGCGCTTGTCCCAATCCTCGGACGAGTATCCGGCGGGTTTCGGCTTGGTCGGAGCAACCTGCAGAATCCGGTTCGCGTTCGAGATCACCTTGGCGTAGTTCACGCGGCTGTCCATGGATGCCTGCGCGATCAGCAGCAGTGAATCCAGATCGGTGTTGTCCGAGGCCAGCATCTTCTCCGCCACCGAGATCGTCTTCTGATGGTCGCCCACCGCCCGATAGGCCGCCAGCAAATGGGGCCACACCTGATCCGCCTGCTTCGACTTCGGGTACGTCTTCTGAAACGCTTCGCAGAGCCGGATCTTCGCCCGTGGATCCTTCTCGCTCACGGCAGCGTAGAACACCGTCGCCTCTTCCTGATCGAGCAGCTCACGCGCGAACTTCTGATTCGCCGCCCAAATCTCCTGGGAAAGCTCCTTGGGGGGAACTTTCGCCCCAACCGTCGCACTGGCAACCGCGATCAGCCGCTTGTGAGACTCGCTTTTCCTCGCCGTGTCGTTCAGCTTGTCCGCCGCCATCGTGATCCGGTACATCGTGTCCAGATCCTCCGGATGACGCGTCATCAGCTTCTCACCCCACAGCACCACCTTCTCCCATGCCTGCCCCTGCATGTTGAGAAGCATCAGGTACTCCATCAGAAAATCGTTGGCTTCGTGGTTGGGGTAGCGCCGGATGAAGTCCTCGATCTGGTCCATCTTTTTCGCGGTGTCTACCTGATGTTGAATCAGTTCCACCTGACCGCCTGCTTCCGTCCCCGGAACATACTTCATCTGGTACCGATGCTGTCCGAGTACCGGTATCGCTAGCGATAACACTACCACAACGGCCACTACCCAGCACTGGAATCTGGGAAGAAGAGAGAGAGTATCTTCACGTTTCATATCGCCGCAATTCACTTTGTGAGTGATCACGCAATTGATCGACAAATCGATGCAATTCTTTAGGGGATTGAAACCATTGTGTCCCAGTGAAAACTCCTTCCCACAGGAGTTGCGCGAAAACCGGATTCTGTGCGCCAGGATCGCCGCAGGCCCGTCGTTTCAGGCTTTCCCCGCACTTTGCAGGGCGGTTCCAGTAAGCCTTCGGGAGACGAAAGGCTGCCCAATAAGTTTTTCGCGGAGCATTCCCCGCCCCGGGGCAAAGTCACGCGCGCAGAACACACTAGTACACTTACGAGCGGAGTACCATTTCGGCTTATGGCGTCTCCTATCGCTTTCACGGCTCTGAACGGTGGAAATCACAGATCCTTCACCGCTCGCCGGCAATCTTGAGAGGGTTGCGGATTGCATCAGGCGGTCTACGGCATCTTCGCCGCCCGAAGCGCCTTTGCGGCCACGGGAAAATCATCGTCCTTGACGTAGATGATGTAGCCGTAGTGCCCCTGGCCGTCAGTGACACCTGTGGACGCGTAAATGTTGACATTCGCATCCAGAAGCTGCCGGTGGATGTCGGCCAGTGCGCCGAGCCGGTCATCGCCCTGGATGAGGAACGCGTGCTGCGGACCGGAAATCGTCCAGCCAAGGCGGCTCGCCACTTCGCGGAATCGGGCAGTGCTGTCCGGAAACATGGTCAGCTCGCAGCGGCCGGCCCCGAACGGTACGGCGCTGAATGCCAGGATATTGATCTCTTCCGAAGCGAGTTTCTCCAGAAGTTCGTAAGCGCGCCCGGGCTTGTCCTCGACGCGAGTGTAGAAGTAGTCCAGAGTCCTGACTTCCAATGACATGGCCAAAGTATAGCGGTTCCAGCAGCCATGGCAACCCCAATCCCTCCTTCTCCCTTGCGCAACGATGCGACCGGACAACCTTTCACAAACTTAAGGTTCATCCGGGCGCCCCTGCCTCACACTGGGAACACACCCAAAGTGGCCAAGACCTGCACCTGCCTGTTCCACCCCATTAGGCATGCGCAGCTTGGCGTTTGCCGCCGGAGTTCCCCGTTACGCTCCGGCGGCCCAACATCGCGGAGCCGCCACGCGAATTGGTGCCGCCTCACCTTTGAAGTGGTACCCTCTAAAGAGACCCCATGTCACAAATCGACATGAAAGAATCGTTGCGCCAGCGTGGAAAGCGCATGACACGCCAGCGCGAGATTCTGCTTGAACTCATTGACCGTTCCGGCGACCATCTGCACGCCGAGCAGCTTTACCAGATGGCGAAGGAGCGCGATCCCAAGCTCAATCGCGTCACCGTCTACAGAACCCTCAAAATGCTGAAGCAGGGTGGTCTTGTCGATGAACTCGACCTGATGCACTATGGCGGCGATCAGCACTACTATGAGACCCGCCTGAAGCAGGAGCACGCCCACATCATCTGTTTGCGTTGCGGCAAAGTGGAGGAGTTCTTCGGCGAGCCACTCCAACGGCTTCGCAAGCAGGTGGAGTCGCATTTCGGCTTTGAGATCATCCTTGCTCGCACGGAAATCGGAGGGTACTGCTCGCATTGCCAGACGTTGCGTGCGCGCGAGTTTGAAGAGGCTCGCGCGGAGACCGAGCCGCCGCGTGCGAAAGAAGCCGAGACCCCACGCGCCAAAAAGCGCGCCTGACGCCTCACATCCGGGACACGCATTCCGATGCAAGTTGACAACGCGGGAATGGAGCTACGCCAATTCGCGACCTTGCTGGTGATCAATCCCAGTGGCAACCGTACCCGGCTCACCATCACGCCACTCCCGTTCACCATCGGACGGCAGGCCGACAATCACCTGGTGCTTCGCGACAACCGCGCCTCGCGCAATCACGCGCGCATCGGCTGCGACGAATCGGGCTACTTCATTGAGGATCTGAACAGCCGGCACGGCGTGATGGTCAACGGCGCGCGGGCCCAGGCCAAGACCTATCTCGTCACCGGCGACCGCATCGAGTTCGGCGTCCAGGACTCCTACAAGCTCATCTTCACCGTGGAAGAAGCGGAGATCCAGCGCCTGATGGATCAACTCACCTCGCCGGCCACTCGAACCGGATCGGGCCCTTCGAATCTTGCCAAGCTCCGCGCGCTGGTCGAAGTCGCACGCACCGTGCAGAGTTCGCTCTCCACGCAGACGGTACTCTCCGCCGTGGTCGACGCCGCGCTCACCGTCACCAGTGCGCAGCGCGGATTCCTGCTGCTGCGCAAAGGCGGCGAACTCGAAGTGTCCGTGGCTCGCGACAGCCGTGGCATGAGCATTGCCGCATCCGAGTTGCACGTGCCCGCCCGGCTGCTCAAGAGCGCCCTTGAACAGCGGCGCGATCTGCTCTCCATGAACTTCGACTTGCGCGAGCAGATCAAGCATGATCCCGAAATCACCACCTCGCAACTCCAGTCGAACAACATCGTCTGCGTACCGCTTGTGCAGATCAGGCCGGGTGGCTCATCCGAAGAAACGCTCGTGATGCATGCCGTTCAGGACACGGTAGGCGTGTTGTATCTGGAGTCGAAGATCGGCGCTTCGGATCTCTCAGCCGGTGATCGGGAACTGCTGCACACGCTCGCCATCGAAGCGTCCACCATTCTTGAGAACGCACGCCTTTTGGAACAGGAACGGCTGCGCCAGAAGATGGACGAAGAGCTCAAAATCGCCCGTGAAATTCAGCAGAGCCTGATGCCGCGCAAGCTCCCGCAGTCGGGCTGGTTCCGTGCGGCTGCGGCGAGCATTCCTTCGCTTCAAGTCGGTGGTGACTACTGCGATGTGCGCCTCATCGCGCGCGACAAATGGGCCTTCGTGGTTGCCGATGTTTCCGGCAAGGGCGTCAGTTCGGCCCTCCTTGCCAGCCTGCTGCAAGGCGCGTTTCTCGCCGGAGGCAATGCGGCCACGCGCATGGATGATCTGATGTCGCAGGTGAACCACTTTCTGGTGGAACGCACCGAGGGCGAGAAGTACGCCACGGTTTTCTGCGGTGTGGTCAGCCGCGATGGCATGCTGCGTTGGAGCAATGCGGGCCACTGTCCGCCGCTTCTCATGCGCCTCTCGGGCGAGATCTTGAAACTCGAAGCGACCAGCATGCCGCTGGGCATGTTGGAAGATGCTGAGTTTACCGTGGTTCAGACGCAACTGGAGCCAGGGGACAAGATCATTGTGTATACCGATGGAGTCTCCGAGGCACAGAACCGTCAGCGCCAGTTCTTCGAGACCAAGCGGCTGGAACTGTTGCTGCGCGCCAATGCGGGTAAGTCGTGCGATGCGCTAATTCAGAACGTCATCTCGGCGGTGGAGACCTTCACCGAAGGCGTCCCGCAATCCGACGACATCACGGCGGTGGTGATGGAGTACGCGCTCCTCGACGAGAACGAAGATACTGCCACCACCATGCGCATTCCCGCCTGATTTGCCGCGCAATCCGGTTTCACCCCCCGCTACGCACGCGCTGACGTGCCGGCCAATGCTATTCGAACCGCTTCACGGCGATTGGAGAGACTCCGCATGCGTGCGGTACCGTGATGCACCACGCGCTTTGCTGGGTCGACCCGCCACGGCATTATAACCCTAGTAGCATAATTCCTCTTATGGCATAATTAGGTCCTTGCTTGGTAGGTCGAGGGAGTCGACGAGTTCGCCACTTGGTTTCTCAGCCTTAGCGACGACGAACAGGTTGATGTTGGGCGCGTCGTCGAACTGCCTGTCCAGCACGGCCCGTCGCTACCGTTCCCTTTCTCGTCGGGCATTGTTGGATCGCGGCACC
Source organism: Bryobacterales bacterium (assembly GCA_016789785.1). The sequence goes on along the minus strand of JAEUQE010000023.1, from coordinate 23,758 downwards.
GGCAAATGCGGGAACTCCGAATCCAGTATCGCGGCAGACTACGCGTTCGACCCACGCCGGACCGCGATATTGCTCTTGGGCGGCGACAAGACTGGGAACAGCCGGTGGTTATGACGAGAACGTTCCGATAGCTGACGACAGGTACGACGACTACCTTCGCGAAACCGAGAAAGAAGGACTGACATGAAGCGGCAAACGTGGGCCGAAATCAAAATGCGAATGAAGCCGGGCACCCGCACTCGCACTGAGTTCGAGGCGAGCCGTTTATCCGGCGAACTTCATCTCGCGCAGCTTCGGAAAGCGCGTGGACTGACCCAGGAGGCGGTTGCCGAATTGCTGGGCGTCAGCCAGGCCGAGGCGTCGAAAATGGAGCGGCGCAGCGAACTGTATATTGGGACCCTCAAGAAGTTCATTGAGGCGATGAACGGAGAGCTTGTGCTAGCTGCTAGATTTGCCGACGGGGTCGAAGTGCCCATCAAGCTGGCGGAGACGGAAGACGCGGCCTAATTGAGATGCGTTCGCATTCGGATGGCCAGCGTTTGCCGGCCTTCCCGCAAGTCCCGTGGCGGTTCTTCCCTTTGAAGGCGACACCTGCAAGAACACTTGTTTGCAGCATACTGGGTGTGGCAAGGAGTGATCGTAGGGCACGCCTAACGTTGGCAGTACTCGAAGCGGCCAAACAATGTAGTCCAATAATGTTTCAAGCCCGGAACACGCGGCGCTTGAAAAGGGAACCTCATGCGCACAATCCTCTCATTGCTTCTGCTTTTCGTGATGGCTGACGCCAAGGACCGGAGCGTCTTCTTCCCCCCGGATTTCATCGAGCGCGCCAAAGCCAACGCGCAACGCCACCCATGGGCCGCCGCGATCCAGCAGCAGATCGTACGCGACGCGCAGCCATGGATGCGCATGTCCACCGATGAACTGTGGTCGCTCATGTTCGGTCCGAACATCACGCGCTCGCACATGGTGTGGTCGGCGGGATTCTGCCCGGGGTGCCGGAATCGCGTGCCAATGTACGACTGGGAGATCGACGCGCACCGCCATCCCTGGAAAGTGCGATGCCCCCATTGCCGCGAGTTTTTCCCGAAGAACGACTTCGCCGGCTATCACCGCAGCGGGTTGAATGAGCAAGGCATCTTCGAGCCCAAACGCGCCAACCGCAAGCTGCTCTTCAACACTGAACATCCCGATCCCGCCGATCCCAAGCATCGCTTCGGCGTCGACGATGGCGAGGGCTACGTGGAAGGCTCGAACCGTTGGCGATTCATCGGCGCATATCTGCCCTACGGCCAATACGGGCAGTTGATCGAGAACGGCATCGCGCGGCTGTCGGCAGCCTACATGGTCACCGACGATACCCAATACGCGCACCGAGCGGCGATCCTGCTGGATCGCGTCGCCGACATCTGGCCGGAATTCGACTACGGCGAGCAAGGCCTTGTCTATGAGCGTGCCCGCTACGGCGGCGGCGTCTCCGGCTATGTCTTCTACTCGATCGATTCGGCCTACAACGTCCGGCGCCTCACGCTCGCCTATGATCAGATCTTCGAAGCCGCGCGGCGCGATCCCGCACTGGTTTCGTTCCTCGCCGCGAAAGCCGCGCAGTACAAGCTCCCGAATCCGAAGCGCACCTTCGCCGACATCCAGAAGAACTTCGAAGATCGCGTGCTGCGCGATGTGCTGGCGAATCCGCTCAAGATCCGCACCAACTATCCCGGCACCGAAAGTGCACTCGCCCTCATTCGCACTGTCCTCAACTGGCCTGCGAATCGCGCCGAAGTGGCATCGGCATTGAATGAGATCGTCGCAGTCAGCACCGAGGTGGATGGGCTCACCGGCGAGAAGGGGCTCGCTGGTTATTCGGCGATCGCGCCGCGATATCTCGCCGAACTGCTCGAACTGTATGGCCGCGCTGATTCCCAGTTGCTGAGCGAAATCCTCGCGCGCCAGCCCAACCTCCGCAAGACCTACCGCTTCTTCGCCGACACCTGGAGCGCACGTCAGTACTATCCGCACACCGGCGATTCCGGCGCATTCGCGATTCGCAGCACTCAGTATGCGGGGCTCTCCTTTGACCGTCCGCACGCCGGCGGGAAGTTCGATATCGATCCGCCCGTCTCCAGCTATTCCTTCCTGTGGCGATTGCACAAAGCCACCAGCGATCCGTTCTATGCGCAATTGATTCATCTCGGCAGCCAAGGCAAGTTCGACGAGTTGCCGCTCGACATCTTTGCCACGGCCCCGGGCGCGATGCAGCGCGAGCTTCGTGACGTGATCGCGCGTCACGGGCCGCTTCCCGAGCCTGGCAGCGTGCACTATTCGCAATGGCGGCTCGGCATTCTGCGGCCCAAACGCAATCCCGCAGCGGCTGCGCTGTGGCTCGACTACGACTCGATTCCCGAAGGCCGCAACAAAGGCCACCTTCACTTTGACGCGATGAACATTGGCTTGTTCGCGAAAGGTCTCGATCTGCTCCCCGAGTTCGGCTACCCCGCGGTCCAGTTTGGTGACTGGCACACGCCGCAGGCGCTCTGGCACAAGATGACAGCGGCGCACAACACTGTGGTGGTCGATGGCCAGAATCAGAAAGGCGGGCCCACCGAAGCGACACTGTGGGCCGACGGCGATGAGTTCCGCGCCATCCGCGCATCGTCGCCCTCGCAGATCGGCGGCAGCCAATATGAACGCACGGTAGCCATGGCGGGCACTGGAGCCGATGACATCTACGTCTTCGATGTCTTTCGCGTCCGCGGCGGAACTGATCATGCCAAGTTCACGCACAGTCACTTCGGCACGATCACCACGAGCGGGCTCATCCTGAAGTCTTCACCCGACTACGGGAACAACACACTCACTCGCAACTTCCAATCCGATTCGCAGGCGGCGTCGGGATGGTCGGCGGACTGGAAGATCGAGGACCGGTACCGCTATTTGCCGGCGGGTTCGAATGTGCACTTCCGTTACACTGACCTCACTGAGGGCGCCGAAGCATCGACGCTCGAAAGCTGGACGGTGAAGAACCTGTCCTCCACGGAAGAGTTCTGGATCCCCACCGTGATGGTTCGCCGGCGCGCGGCACAAGGACCGCTTGCCTCCACCTTTGTCAGCGTGATGGAACCGTATGAAGGAACGTCGCGCATCAAAGCGATCCGCCGCTTGAAGCATGAGGATGTCGCGGTAGAAGTGGAACTCATCAGCGGCGCAGTGGATCGCTGGACCACTGCCGGAGATGGTCTCACATGGGTGCGGCGCGACGCGAAAGGCCGCCCGGAGCGTGCCGCGCTTTGTCACTCCACCAGCCTTCGCGACGGCGATCTGCAGGTCAGCCTCACAGGCAAGCCACAGTTCGTGGAACTCCAGTTTCGCGATGGCCGCGCAAGCGCGACAGGTGGTGACGCAGCCAGTGTGAAAGCGATCTCGATCGGTGGGCGCCGCGTTCGCATTCAGCAGTAGCACCCACCGCTGGAAGCGCTTCTCTATCCCACGTCGAACAACATCAGCCGCACCAGATTCAATCCGCCGCGGCGCGTGCTCTTGCCGAGTTGCGTGGTGCTCTCGCCCGGATTCGCCGCACCGTTGCCCTTCGATGTGCCCGGATCGTTGATGATGTAGTAGCCATCGTGCGAGCGGCCCACCACCACAACGAAATGGTCTCCCGTCGTGTTGCTGTCATCACCATAGTCGAGTTGCGCGATCGTCGGCCAGTTCTTTGCCAGCCGGGTGTCGAGCGTTTCTGGGAACTTCGAAGTCTCCGCGAAATTGTGCTGCGTGACGGTGAGCTTCGGGCTGCCCGATTTCTCGCCGGCTTTCATTGCGGTAGACCAGACCACGCCGTTGCCGACGTAACCCTTGTTGGCGTCGAGATACGCATCCAGCTTTCCCGGGTCCATCTCGCGTCCGTAAAACTTCAGCACCATCGCGATACTCGTGATCGCGCATCCAGCCTGCGCCAGCGTTCGCGAAGCGGTGCCCAGATTCCGGCTCCCCCACGCACAGTCGAATTGCGTGAAGAACGGAACGGTGCCTCCTCCATTCGTCACCAGTACCGCGCCTTCGGGCACCGGCCAGACTTCGGGCAGCGGTGGAGGCGCCTCGCACGGCTCCGACATCAGCGCCTTCCACGTCTGCGGCCCGACGATCCCGTCCATCATGATCTTGATCTTCTGCTGGAATGTCTGTACGGCGGATCGGGTCATGGCCCCGAAGACTCCATCCACGCCCAACGGAGGGGCCGGGCTGACGCGCTGATTGAGATATTGCTGTAATGTTTTCACGTCGTCACCCGACATCCCGATTCTCAGTGTTCTTGGCATTGTGAGCTCTTGCTCCTCCCTGTTTCGTAACGTGCAGTTTCGAAGACTTTTCACGCACGGATGAGCGAAAAAAGGCGCGTTTCGCGCCTGTACTAAAAATGGGTGCTCGCCGCGTCATGCGGCGGCAGCAAGGTGGATGACAAGGCCGCGCGCGCTGGCGCCTTACGCGTAGTAATGTCGAAGGGACCGAGGTCCTCATGCGACATCTTCTCTTCATGACGCTTCTCATCCAGCAGGCACAGGCGCAGCAGGAAGGCTGGTGGATGCGCGAGCCCATCCGCTGGGTGCAAACCAACCTTCGCGAGACCGATGCCCGGATTGATCCTCGCGTGATCGTCGATCAAGTGGCTGCCTTCCGTGCCAATGTGCTCCACATCAATATCGGCGGCATCACGGCGTTCTATCCCACCCGGCTCGATCTGCAGACCATCAGCCCACACCTGCCGCAAAGCCGCGACCTGATCGGCGAGGCGGTCGCCGAAGCGCACCGCCGGCACATCCGCGTGGTGGGCCGCTTCGATCTCAGCAAGACTGCGAAACCCGCCTACGACGCCCATCCCGAATGGTACTTTCGCAAAGCCAATGGCGACCCTGTCATCTACAACGGTCTCTACTCCACTTGCATCAATGGCGGCTACTATGCGGACTACGGCATGCGCATCCTCACCGAAGCGCTGGAGCGCTACGAACTCGATGGTCTCTTCTTCAACATGTTCGGCAATCAATCGCGGGACTACAGCGGCAACTTCGTGGGCCACTGTCATTGCGATGCCTGCAAACGTAAGTACCGCACAATGTTTGGGAAGGATCTCCCCAAAGAGCCCGACGAAGAATACCGTCAGTTCCTCTATCGTTCGTCGCGCGAGGTGGCCGCTCGCATCGGCCAGTTGATCCGCGCGAAGCGGCCCAACGCGGGCTACTTCAACTACATCCAGGAGTGGACCGATGGCATCATGTCCGAATCGAACACCGCGGTCAGCCGGCCTCTTCCGTTGTGGCCCTATACGTCGAGCGACAACGTGAATCGCGCGCGCAACAGCGAGCCGGGCAAGATGTCAGTGAATCTGTGCATGCAGTTTCTCGACTACGCATGGCGCTTCGCCACAGTCCCCGCGCACGAGATCACGCTGCGGCTCTGGCAGAACGTCGCCCATGGCGGTGCGGCGGCGTTCGCGGTCAACGGCACGCTCGATCATGAAGACCGGCAGGCCATCGAAGCGGCCCGGCCCGTCTTTGGCTGGCTTGCGGAGAATGAGCAATACTACTCGCGCCAGCAGAACATCGCACGAGTGCTGTTGCTTGGCGCGGCGCAAGGAAGTGGCCGTGGCTACAGCACGAACTCCTATCGAGGTCTGTTCCGGTTCTTGAGCGAAGAACACATCCCGTTCGCCGTTGCCGACAATCTGCAGTGGATGGGCAAGCGCAAGTTCGATCTTGTCATCGCCGCCGATTGGGCGCCCCCTGAATTGGATGATTACGCCAGGCAAGGCGGCAAGGTGCTGGTGGTGAGTTCGCGCGTGCCGGAGTTCTCCGTGGCCCGCACCGGCAAGGTCTGGCCAAAGACGGACACTTATGTCCGCGTGCGCGATCGCACGATGTTTCCGTCGCTGAAGAATACGAATCTGCTGATGCTCGAAGGCGAATTTGTCGAGACCGAAGGCGATGGCGCGCAATCCATGTCGCTGGTTCCGCCGTCGATGTTTGGGCCGCCGGAGAAGATCCACGTCGACATGAAGGACTCGGAGATACCGGCCGTCGCGATGACTCAACGTGGCATGGGGAAGGTGGTGTGGGTGCCCTGGAATCTGGGTGCGCTCTACTACCGTTACAGTCTTCCGGCGCATGCTTTGATGCTGCGTGATCTGGTCGCTCATCTCCGTCCCGAGCGCCAACTCAAGACCGATGCGCATCCGTTGGTCGAGATGACGCTGATGCGGCAAGGCTCGCGCACACTGATTCACTTGATCAACCTCTCCGGCCACTCGCAGACCGGTTACTTCGCGCCGGTCCCGATGAGCGGTATCGGCATTGATGTGGAAGCGAGCGCCTCGCGTGCAAGGGCCGTGCGCAGCGGCGTGCCGGTTCCACTGCGGCGCATCGGCGGCAGGGTGGAGTTCACCGTGCCGAAGCTCTCCGATTATGAGTTGATCGTGCTTGAGTGACAGTGACGTCTCTCCTGTGGTAATCTAGGCCTAGATCACCTATGCCTAGGGAAACTGGAGTACCCACCGGAACACTGGTCATGCTCGTCCTGCAGGTGCTGCGCGCAGGCCCGATGCACGGCTACGCCATCGCGCAGCGCATCCATCTGCTCTCCGATTCCGAGCTCAAGGTCGAAGAGGGCTCGCTTTATCCCGCCTTGCAGAAGATGCTGCTCGAAGGCTGGGTGAAGGCCGATTGGTCGGTATCGGAAAGCGGGCGCAAGGTGCGAGAGTACCGCCTCACGCCAGCCGGCCAGAAGCAACTCAAGGCCGAGCGCGGCGAATACGAACGCATGTCCGCCGCTGTTCGTGCCGTCATGGAGTCCGCGAAATGAATCTCTTCCGCCGCATTGCCTATCTTCTGCGCCGACGGCAACTCGATCAGGAACTGCAAGCCGAGATGGCCGCGCATCGGGAAGCCATGGGGGAACCGCAACAATTCGGCAACACCCTCAGACTGCGCGACGAAGCGCGCGATGCGTGGGGCTGGATCTGGCTCGATCAACTGCAGCAGGACGTTCATCACGGGCTGCGTGTGCTGGCCAAGCGCCCGGTCTATGCGGCCACTGCGATCTTCGTACTCTCACTTGGCATCGGTCTCAACATGACGCTGATCCAGGTGCTGAACGCCGCAGCCTGGAAACCTCTCAACATTCGCGATCCGCACAGCCTTGTCCGCTTCTTCCGCCTCGGCCCGCAATCGAGTTCCAGCGGTGTTCCCTATCCGGTAGCTCAGTACGTCGCCCGGCACAACACTGTGCTTGAAGATGTCATCACGCTGCAGCAGAGCCGCATGGCATGGGGCGATGGCGAAGGGCAGCCCGCTTCACTCGCATTCGTGTCCGCGAACTTCTTCGAACAACTGGGAGGCGTTCCCGCGATGGGACGGCCCTTCCGGCGAGGCGAGGAGCCCGGCGCGCCCGTGGTTGTGGTCAGCCACCAGTTCTGGAGTTCCCGGCTGCGTAGCGATCCGGCCACAATTGGCTCTACGGTGACCGTGAACGGCCGCAAGGCGCAGTTGATCGGCGTCGCCGCGGAGGGCTTCCACGGCCCAACGAATAGCCGTTGCGACGGGTGGCTGATGGTGGAGCAAATCAAACACTTCTTCCCCGGCTCCGACATTGATTCCAACTGGCGCACCAACAGCGTCAACATGTACGCGCGGCTCAAGCCCGGAGTGAGTGCGAAAGCCGCGGAGGATGGTGTGCTTCCCGCGATCCGCGAACTCGCCCAGCGCTATCCCGATTGGTTCAGCAAGGACGAATGGCTCGGCGCGGCGTTGGGCACGAAGCATTTCCGCAATGAGCGCGGCGATCGCGAGTTGCAAACCGTCACGTTTCTCCTCGGCGGCCTGAGCTTGCTGGTCCTCATCATTGCCTGTGCCAACGTCGCGGGGCTCGGCGTTGCGCAAGCCACTTCACGGCTACATGAGTTCCGCATGCGCGCGGCGCTGGGTGCCGGCCGTGGCCGTGTGGTCCGGCAATGGTTGACCGAGGCCGCCTTACTTGCCATGGGAGGAGTGGCTGGCGGTTGGTTCACGGGGTATGTGCTGGCGAAGACCATTATGGTCCTCACCGAGTTCGACACGCCCATGCAGCTCACTCCGGACTGGCGTACGGCGCTCGCCGCACTCCTCATCGCGTTCGTCACCGCGCTTGCCGTTGGCCTTGCGCCCGCGCTTCGCGTGACTCGCATGAACAGCATCGCCGCGGGGTTGCGCGATCATGGCTCCACATCCGTTGGCACTCGTTCGCAACGCACGTTGCTCGCCGTACAGGTGATGGGCACCAGCGTTCTTTTGGTCATCACCGCCCTCACCGCCCGCAAGCTTGACCGGCTCGTCTCCGGCGACTTCGGCTTCGTAATGGAGGGCCTCGCCGTCATCGAAGCGCCGCTTGGCACGCATGGCTACACAGCCGAAGCGGGCCGCCAATACTGGATGCAGGCTGCCAGCGCCATGAAGGCCGATCCGCGCGTCGCAGAGACCGCGCTATCTTCGCTCGCACCGTTGGGACGCATGCTCGCGGAGTCCGACTATCGCGATGCGCCCGGGCTCAAAGCGACCCACATTTCCGTGGAACCCGAGTTCTTCCAGTTGATGCGCATTCCGCTGATTCGCGGCCGCAACTTCAATCGCGGCGACACGCATCGTACCGCTGTGATCATCGGGCAACGTCTGGCCGAGCGCATGTATGGCACGCTCAACGTGCTTGGCAAGTCTTTTCCTCGAACGAATCCCGAATCCACCATCATCGGCGTGGCCGCCAACGCGACGTTGATCAAAATCCAGGCCACCAACGTCACCGAGATCTATCATCCGCTGGAGCCCCGTGAAATGGGGCATGCCGTACTGCTCGCCCGTATGCGCGACGGTGTCGCGCTGACGGTACCCGCATCGATCATGCGGCAGATTGATGGACGCATCGTGCCGGAGCTTCGCTGGATGACAACCGACCTCGAGCGCAGACTGTTTGCACCGCGCCTCATGTGGCAGGCATCGCAAGGTGTGGGCACGTTTGCGCTGCTGTTGAGCGCGGTGGGCATCTTCGGTCTGGTCGCGTACACCGTATCGTTGCGCACGCGCGAGATCGGCGTGCGTGTGGCGCTTGGGGCCGGTGCGCGATCCATTGTGCTTCTGCTGCTGCGCGGCCTTATGCTGCCCATTGGTGCAGGCGCGATCACTGGCCTGCTCCTCGCGACGCTCGCCCTCGGCGGCGTCCTGTCAGGCGAGCCGTTGTATCTTGATCCGCACGAACCCATTGCGGCCGCCAGTGCTGCCTCCGCACTTGCCTGTGCCGTTTTGATCGCGGCCGCCGGCCCCCTGCGCCGCGCGCTTCGCATCGATCCTGTGACCGCCCTACGTCAAGACTAGATTCAATACTGCTCACTTTCGCATCTTGGCGCCGCGCACCTCGCGGTAGCGCAGGGCTTAAGCCTGCCGCGCCGGGACAGCCTGCTCTCAGGGAGTAAGTCAGCGCCTGCAAATCGTCGATGGTCACGGCATCCAGGAGTTCTTAGCTCAATCCCCCACGGTAAATGGTGTTCTTAGTTGGTGGCGTGATTCTGAAATATTCAGCCCTTTGAGGGAGCGTTTTCTTCAGCCTGATCGGATTCACCTCATAACAGCGGATGCGGTCGGACCTTTCACGGTCAGGTAACCTCTCCAGACTGATCAGTGGTGGGATACCTTAGGTCTGGGGTACGATCCTACTAGGCGCCGGGGTGTCATCCGAGCGACATCGAATACTGACTGCCGGACCACGTCGCCGGCATTCGCGCGCCGCCCCACACTTGATAGAATCGAGAGCGGTATTTTCATGCAGAAACCTCTAGTCAGCTTTGGCGAAATCATGCTGCGTCTCGCCCCTCCGGGCTTTGAGCGCTTCCTTCAATCGCCCCAATTTCTGGCAACGTTCGGCGGTGGCGAGGCTAACGTGGCGGTCGCGGTCTCGCAGTTCGGCTATCCGGCGCGCTACGTCACCGTGCTTCCTCCAAACAACCCCATCAGCGACGCGTTCATCGGCGAGATGCGGCGCTTCGGCGTGAATGCAGATCACGTTGTGCGGGGAAAGGGCCGCTTCGGCATTTACTTCGTCGAGCCCGGCGCCAACCAGCGCGGATCGAAAGTCGTCTACGACCGCGAACACAGCTCGATCTGCCTGGCCAAGCCCGGCGACATCGATTGGCAAAAATGTTTTGAAGGCGCCGGATGGTTCCACATCACCGGCATCACGCCGGCCATCAGCGCCAGCGCCGCCGACCTGGCGGTGGAGAGTGTGAAGGCAGCCAAGCAACTCGGCCTCACGGTCTCCTGCGACCTCAACTTCCGCAAGAACCTTTGGAAGTGGGGCAAGAAGTCGGCCGAGGTGATGCCCGAGATCGTGAAGTACACCGATATCGCCATCGCCAATGAAGAAGATTGCCAGATGGCGCTTGGCATTCATGTCGATGTGGATGTGCATTCCGGCAAGCTGGAACGCGAGCAATACAAGAAGCTCACGGACACGGTGCTGGAAGCCTATCCCAACTTGAAGGCGATTGCCGTGACGTTGCGAGAATCGAAGTCGGCGTCGCACAACGGATGGTCGGCGTGTTTGAACAACCGCAGCGAATTCTTGCTGAGCCGTCACTACGAGATCACGCACATTGTGGATCGCGTGGGCGGTGGCGACAGCTTCGCGGGTGGCCTGATCTACGGGCTTCTGACGATGGAGAAGCATCAGGATGCGCTCGAATTCGCGGTTGCCGCTTCGTGTTTGAAGCATTCCATTCCGGGCGACTTCAACCGCTTCACAGCGGACGAAGTGTTGGCGTTGGTGAAAGGCGGCGGTTCCGGCCGCGTCCAGCGTTAAGCCTCGCCCATCTGTTTCCGGTGCGATGCCTGTACGATATGGCGGCGGGCGGAGGAACTCCGAGACTCTGCTCGCCGTCCAGGCTTTCGAATACAGGCTTGCGTTCCTTCCCTTCGGCCCAGTATCGTCATTGGTGATGCTGCGCCAATCCGTTCGCTCCCTCACTCTTTGCATGCTTGTGCTGTCCGCGCTCAGCGCCGCGGAACGCAAAGCGGTGTTTCCCACTGGCGGGATCAAGCCGGTGGGTCCTTACAGTCCCGGAATTCTGGCTGGCGATTTCCTTTACGTCTCCGGGCAAGGTGCTCGGGATGGCTCCAACAAGATGGCCGACGATCCGGCTGCGCGCGTGCGCCAATGCCTGAACAACGTGAAGGCAATCGTCGAAGGAGCGGGCCTCACGATGGAGCACGTGGTGTACACGCAGGTGTATCTGCACTCGACCGTGAGTTACGACGTGCTGAATCAGGTATGGCCGGAGTTCTTTCCGAAGAATCCTCCGGCGCGGGCGACGCTGGGCGTATTCCGCATGCCGACGGAGACTACGGTGGAGATCAACGCCGTCGCGGTGCGCGACCTGGCGAAGAAGAAGCCGGTGATGCCGGCGAGTTTCCCGAAGAATTGGCCGATCGCACCGGGCGTGCTGGCGGGCGACCGGCTGTTCATCTCGGGGCTTCTGGGCCGTGACCCGGCGTCCGGCCAGATTCCCGCCGATCCCGCGGCGCAAGTGCAGTTGGCGCTGGATCGCGTGAAGGCGGTGCTCAACGCGGCGGGCATGGACTTCCGGCACATGGTGTTCGTGAATCCGTATCTCACGGCGAAGATGCCGATGAAGGTGATGAACGAGGTTTACGCCAAGCACTTCGAATTCGGCAACACGCCGGCCCGGGCGACGATTCCTGTGTCCTTCCTGCCCCACGGCGGCAACATCGAGTTTACGGGAGTGGCGATTCGCGATTTGTCGAAGCGGCGTGCGGTGCGTCCGAAGAACATGCCGCCGAGTCCGACGGCGAGCCCCTGCGTATGGGCGGATGACACGCTGTATTGTTCGGCGAAGGCGGGCTTCATTCCCGGGCCGAACGGCGGCATCTTCGCGGACCGTGTGGAGGATCAGGTACGGCAGACGCTCCGCAATCTGCTGGATGGCTTGGAGGAGGCGGGGCTCGACTTTTCGAACGCAGTGGCGAGCAATGTGTATCTGGACACCATTGACGATTTCGCAAAAATGAATGGTGTTTACTCGAAATACTTCCCGGCGGGTGCGCCGCCCACGCGGACGACGGTGTCGCCACTGGCTCCGGTGGATCGGGTGCGGGCGGAGTCGGGCCATTTCCCGAAGCTGGAAGAGATTTCGATTGTCGCGGTGAAGTGATCAAGGAACAAACGGCGCGGGCGTTGCGTAAGCATTAAACGAGATGACATGCATCAAGTGTGGGGCATCCATGGAACAGGGCTTTGTGATGGACAAGGATGATCACGGCTCCATTCGCCAGGCCCGCTGGCTACAAGGGAAGTTCGAGAGTTCCATTTGGACGGGCGCGAAGACGGCGGGTCGCGATTGTTACGCGGTAGTCTCTTATCGCTGTCTGAAGTGCGGTTTCCTGGAGATGTATGCGAAGGAACCGGCCGATGTTCCGGGCTTCTTCAAGGCGTGACTTCGGTGGGTGGGTGTTACAATGTAGGGGAAGGGGGGCGTACTGGCTTCGACGGGTTTGTATCGGTTTAGGAAGGCGTGTCGGGTTCCGAGCTCCCGTTAAACGATCGGAAAACCATAACTGCCAACACGCAGTTTGCATACGCTGCCTAATTAATTAGGTAGCCGGCCTCAGCGGTGAGCCCGTGCGCCGCCTATGGACGTCATTTTACGGGATAGGCTGAGAGCTTCTGTCCGGAGCAGCAGGCCGAGATCAATCGGGCTAGGCGACTGAGGATTTTGCCGGTTCAGAATCAGGAGCCAAAACAACAGAATCGGATACACACGTAGGCTTTCTAGGGCGAGCATTCTCGGACGCGGGTTCGACTCCCGCCGCCTCCACCAGCCTTCGCCAAGGCTTCGGCTGGCAAGCCGGAGCGTTGACGAAGGCTGCCCGCCAAAGCCCAGCGGGCAACGGAAGCTCTTCGATCACCGGATGAGGTATGGTATTTGCGGCCTGCCGATAGGCCAAAGGGCGACGGCGGGCTCTGCGGACATCGGATACAGTGCGGTGTTTGCCGCAGCACGAGCGAACCGCCGCTGGCAAGCCCGAGCGTTGACGAAGGCTGCTCACCATAGCCCAACGGGCGGCGGTGGCCATTCGATCGCCGGATGAAGTGCGTGTATTTGCGGCCCGCCATAGCCCACCGGGCGACGGCGGGCCCTACGAACCTCGAATGTACTACGTGTATTTGCTGCAAAGCGAATCGCACCCCGCCGAACGGTATGTCGGCCTCACGGGCGATCTGAAAGCGCGGTTGGCAAAGCACAATGCGGGCGAGGTTCCTCACACTTCGAAGTTCCGCCCATGGGCTCTCAGAACCTACACCGCATTCCTCACAAGGGCACAAGCGTCAACGTTCGAGCGGTACCTGAAGTCGGGCTCAGGCCGCGCCTTCGCGAACCGGCACTTGTGGCCTTGATGGCCACAAATCGGAAGATCAGTCACGCGGCAGACCTCCCCGAAACGCCCCGAAACGGCCGCGACTTGCGCTAAGCACCACCTAAAGAGGATAATCACCAATCAGGCTCATCCAATTCGATCGCTCGGAGACTCCTTCGAACTGGACCCCTGACGGATCGTTCAGCAAAAGGAGTTTCGATGGCTGTCCATCTAATCAACCCAAGTGACGTTGCATTCGGCATCGGTGTGATTACACCGCGCTGGCTCTATGTGTTGGCCGCCGCGACACCGCGAAGCTACGGCGATCCGCACGTAGTAGATGAAACGCTGGAAGCGGTTGATCCCGAGACCATCCAACCCGGCGACATTGTCGGTATCGGCATCCATACAGCGAATGCACTGCGTGGATTCGAAGTCGGCCGCATCGCACGCGAACGCGGCGCCTGGGTAGTCTTCGGCGGGATTCACTCCACGTTGTTCCCCAATGAGGCACAGGAACTCGGCGCGGCGCACGCGGTAGTCAAGGGGGATGGTGATGTCGTGTGGTCACAGGTTCTCGCCGACTGCACGAATGGCAACCCGCAACCCGTCTACGACGGTGGCCGCCTGCCTGGCAACCAGCTCCGTGCGGCACGTTGGGAATTGATGAAGCCAGGCAGCTACATGTGGGCTTCGGTGCAGACCGTTCGCGGCTGTCCGAAGCACTGCTCGTTCTGTTCGGTGTGGCGCACCGACGGCCAGAAGCCCCGTCAGCGGACAGGCTCCACGGTCATTGAGGAGATTGTGCAGCTTCGCCGCATGGGATACCGCTTCATTGCGCTGGCCGATGACAACTTCTATCCCGTGACACTCACCGATATCGCGCTGGCCGAGCGCCAAGGCGATGAGCGCCGGGTAAACGAATTGAAATCCATCCGGGCCGAGCGGTTCGATCTGATGGAGCAACTCGCCGAACTTCCTTCGGACATGATCTTCTTCACGCAGATCACCATGGAAGCGGCCGAGGACGCGGTGTTCCTGGAGGCGATGCGCAAGGCCCGGATCAAGGGCGCGCTGGTCGGCGTCGAGTCCGTGACCGAGGAAGGTCTGAAGGCCGTGTTCAAGGACTTCAACTGCGCGGGCCAGAATCTGGTGGAGCGGCTGCGCAAGTTCCGCGCAGCGGGCGTGCACGTTCTTGGCTCCTTCATCTTCGGATTGCCGACCGATCGTCCCGACACCTTCGATGCGACCGCCACACTTGCCAAGAAAGCGGACTTGACCTTCGCGCAATTCGTAATGATGACGCCGTTTCCCGGCACCGTGGACTTCGACCGTTGGGAGAAGTCCCTAAAGGACGAGGTGCCGAAGGTGGAAGGCGTCCCGATTACACGCTATTGGCTGATCCCCGGACACAAACGTCCGAAGCTCTACACCCCACATCCCGCCATGAGCGCGGAGGAAATTCGCGAGCGCACGCAAGGCGTTTGGGACAACTATTATCAGTTGAAGGAAGTGTGGAAGCGCGCCGGTTGTGTGAAGTCGATCAAGTCACGGCTGGCGTTTGTGTTCATTTCCAAGCTCTACCGGCAGATGTATGCCAACACCGGCATCGCGACGGATAGTGCACGGCGCAAGCAGGCCAACCGCTGGGCGCGCGTGACGGCGAAGCTATGCCGCAGATTGTTCCAGGCCAAGCCGATGCCCGAGCTTGCCATGCCGGCCACCGTCGCCCAGGCGTTGCCGATTCTGCCGAAATAGGGCCGGCTTTCCGGGTCGTGACCGAGGGGCACGATCTTCGTTTGCACGGAGATTCGCCGCTCAGTCCGTAAGCAGTTTACTCGCGGAATGGGTTTTTCCAGCGCAAGTCGGGGAAACGGGCAAAGTCACGGTCCGTCGTGTATAAAATACCGCCGTACTCCATGGTCAGCGATGCCAGAGATATTGGCGTCGAGCACGATCACGAGTGCGCGGACTCCTCCAGGTTTTCCAATAAATCCGCGACACTGTCGTAGGTGAGTCCGGCGGGCAAGCCCAGCCTTCGCGGCGTCACGGAAAACGGCTTGCGCCCCTGCCTACTAGCGGACATCAGCCCGAGGCGCAGGCAACGATTCACCACCCGCTTCAAGGATTCTCCGGAACGGCGCATCTCCTTGCGCAGCAGGCTGACAACGTCGTCATCCAGGGAAAGAGTGGTTCGCACACGATGATGCTAGTCCCCAAGACATCATGACGTCAATCCGGAAGGCGGCATCCACACAGCGTTACTCAGGGGAATTGACCAGGACTGGAAAAACATGACCAAACTCGTAGACAGGACGAAGGATTCTGGCATGACCTATTCCGTTGCCGAAGCGAAGACGCATCTTTCCCGGCTTCTCGACTTGGTGG
Organism: Bryobacterales bacterium; assembly: GCA_016789785.1. The sequence goes on along the minus strand of JAEUQE010000023.1, from coordinate 7,928 downwards.
AAAAAGGAGAAGAAGTCGTGATCCTGAGGCACGGAGAACCAGTCGCACGGTTGGTGACGGCACATCCGAAAGGGAAGGTTGTCCTGGGTGCGATGCGGGGCGAGATTCGCTGGAAGGAAGGCTGGGAGAAGCCGCTGACGGATGAGGAGGCGGATTTGTTCCTGCAAGGTCGCGGTTGAGTGTCAGAACCTGCTGGTGACCCGCGCCACCCATCGCGCGCGTTCTCGATCGGGCGAGGGCGCCTGGCTAGACTCGCATGGTTCGCATTGAGCGGTCCACCTTGACACGCACCTGGGTGCAGGACAGAAAAGTAATCTCTTCATGCGGCGCGGGTGCGCCGACCATCAATGATGCGCTCCCAGGTGTCTTGAAACCGGCCGCTGAGAATGCAGCAGCGGAGAGCGATGATGGCGTCGGCGCCGCGGACAGTCCAATGCATGCCGGAACGCTTCAAACGGGTTCCAATCGCGTTCTTGCACCCACCCTCTGTAACACCGGAAGAAGTGCATAGACCTTCGGCTTCGAATTTTGGATACCGCATTCGGTCCCGATTGTTAACGAGGTAGCCCAGGCACTTTCGGGCTTCCTCGGAATCGGCAGCGTGCGTCTCGATCACCGCTTGCAGGTCATCCAAGGAACCCGCATCCAGTTCGTCCCATCGAGCCTTGATCCACTCTTTGGCCTGTTGCGAACCGGCAGAGAAGACGTCTTTGCCAACTGTAGAAAGGCGCTCTTTGACGTGATAGCGGTCTCCAATTTGTTCGGCGCGCGGGTACAACTCCTGGGCGATATTCCAGATCCAAACGGCTAAATCGGCGACCACGGCTGTCTTGCCCGCCTCTGCGAACCGGCGGCGGGTAGCTTCGCGGAGAACACGTTCGGCGAACTCGGATCGATGCTCGTCGGTGTCACGAGTGGCGGCACTTTCAATGGCGGCCGAGTAACTGACCGAACCCGGGTCGCAGAGCGGCTTGCCTTTCTCATCGCGGGAATCGGCGCTCCAGATCACGCACAACTTCACCTCGCGCGTTTTGGCCGGACTGTCGGGCTGCTTGCCACTCCGCCCCTCCACCTCGGAGGGGCGCACCGGTATGCCGGTGCCATCCATGCTCAAGAACATGCTGTTGGGCAGACACGAATCCGGATCGAGCGGCGCGATGTGCAGTTTCTCGTCAGTAGCCACTTCGGCTCCGATCTTTTTGGCGCAACGCTCGACACGTTTGGCATTGATCTCTACGCCCGCCAGTTCCTGCAGCAAAAGGCTGCCTTCCTGGAAGCTCACCATGGCGGCCGTCAATGCGTTCATGCGTTGGATGCCGGGAGACTCCGAGCCATCCTCCAGGCCGAGTTCGCGATCACGAGGAAAGAAACCCGACTCACAGTGAGCACAATGGTAATAGGCTCGCCAGAGCGTAACCTCGCCCAACACAGTTAGAAATGTCTTCGAGCGCCGGTCTAACGATTTCGCTGTATTACCGCAGCGGCAAGCCAACTGTGGGCCGGCATAATCGGAGTGGTCCTGATTCAGGTACTTTTCCAAGGCGGTTGCCGCTAATCGCAGAGCGCATTGTTTGGCCGCGTTCTCCAAGGCTTGAAAGTCGATTCCCCCGCTGGAGGGCCGCCCGATTAGCTTGCTGATTTCCGCCGCAATCTCTTCTTGGAAGCTCGCTTGGAGCCCCCTTTTTTGACCGCCTCGGAGGTGGTCTTAGCCGTTTCGGATCCATCCAATTGTTGGTCTGCCCACTGCTGGCAGACCTCCCAATAGCGATCCACTTGCTGTTGAAACTGGCGACCAGCGTCGATCTGCTGCTGGGCAATGACGGCTTGCTCGGGAGACAGATATCGAGACTTGGTCTTACCGCCGGTGGCGGAAGTAAGGACGGTGTACGGTCCATGGCGGGCACCCGGGTCGGCGGAGCAGGCACAGGCTGGTTTGGAACACTTCATGAACCGTTCGCCGACCGATCCGCGACGCATGGCAACAGGATGAGCCAAGTGGAGGGCGAGATCGGAGGCGGGAGAGGACAAGGAAGAGGGATTGGAGGCCATGATCTATCTTACGGTATTATTTGCCGCAAGAAAAGATCAAAGGAAGACCGTTGTTGTCGGACGCCCAACTCTCTCGTCCTGCACCCCACGCACCTCGACCGTTTGCGCCCAGCCAACGCACCGCTATATAATGTGCAACCAGACCCGAAGGAGAGCGTCGGCCTCCATTCTCGGGGTTTTCTCAGGGCGCTGCTGGACCCAACCAAACGAATGCATGGCGGAATTTCCGCCGACTCCGTCGCCGTTCGTGTTTGCTCACGAACCGGCTCACCGCGACGATGCGTTCGGGGTACGTATGGTCCGGCAAGTTCGATGGGTTTTGGGAGGTTCAATATGGGAGTTCCGTTCAGGGCAAGAGCAGCCGCGATCCTCATGTCGGCCGCTGTGTTCGGCAGCTTGCTTGTTCCGCAGGCCATGGCGCAAAGCGGCGCAGGCGCAATTCAAGGCACCGTGCAGGACCTCACCGAGGCCGCAATTCCGGGATGCAAGGTGCATGTGGTCAACACCCAGACCAACGTGGCGAACGATTCGGTCTCGAATGAAGTGGGCTTCTTCGCGGTGCGCGGACTCTTTGCCGGCACCTACACGTTGACCTTCAGTTCGCCAGGTATGCGTGACTACCAAACCACCATCACGCTGCAGAACGCACAAGTGGTCGTGCTCAATCCGCGACTGACGGTAGGCGAGGTTTCGGAAAAAGTGACCGTCTCGGCGGAGACCGTTCAGTTGGCCACCTACGATAGCGGCACCGTCAGCACGCACCTCGACTCCAGCCGCATTGATCAATTGCCACAGAACGGACGCAACGTGCTTGGTCTTGCCCAGCGTACCGTACCCGGACTGGAGGCCAATGGGACTCGCGCCAACGGTCTGATGGGCGAAGCGCTGGAGTACAGCCAGGACGGCGCGCCGATCACCAATCGCAACTTCGGCAGCGTGGGCAACACTTCGCAGTCCTCCCTTCCCGATCCGGACGCGGTGAAGGAAGCGAAGTTCGAAACGATGAACTCGAGCGCGCAGTTCTCCACGCCCGGCACCGTGATCCTGACCACCAAGTCCGGCACCAATCAGGTGCACGGAAGCTTCTTCGAGACGGCGCGCAACAACTACTTCGGTATCGCGCGTGCTCGCCAGAACCCAGCCGACTTCGCCGCGCCACACTTGGTGCGCAACGAGTTTGGCGCATCCATCGGCGGGCCGATCGTGCTGCCCAAGATCTACAACGGCAAGAATCGCACGTTCTTCTTCTTCGCTTATGAACGCTTCTCGCTCCGTCAGGACGCGAACCAATTGGTGCGCGTGCCGACGCCGGAAATGCGGGTCGGCGACTTCAGCGGGTTGATCAGCGGCCAGGGTCTTCTCCAGCAACTCTACGATCCGAGCACTACGCAAAGCGCGGCCAATCAGTATTCGCGGCTTCCCTTCTCCGGCAACCGCATTCCCATCTCTCGCATCAGCCCGCTGGCCAGAACGCTTTATGCCGCCACGCCAGCGCCCAACCGGCCCGACAATCCGCTGGTCAACGCGAACCTCGTCGACGTCAATAAGATCACGCAGACCGTTCCGAACATCACCACGCGCCTCGACCATGTGTTCAACGAGACCAATCGCGTCTATCTGCGTTACACCGACATTCGCCAGACACAGCAAGCGCTGCGCAATTATCCGAGCGCATCGCCTGCAAACATCGAAGGCGGCGGACTGCCCGCCGGCGCGACGGGATATCAGACGATCCCGGTGAACACGGTAAGCCATGCGATTGGCTGGACCCGCACCATCTCGCCGACCTTCTTCTCCGAAACGATTCTCAGCCAGCAGTGGCAGAGCATGTACGTGGAAGGCAATCCCGCCTCGCAGGCGAACTACGAAGCGCAACTCGGACTGCCCAACAACTTCGGTCAAACGGGTTTCCCCGCGATCGGCACGAACCTCATCATGCCCTACGGCGGCTCGCAGTGGAACTACGGCATGAACCAGCGCGTGGACAATGTTGACCAGAACATGAACAAGATCTGGGGCAAGCATCAGTTTGCGTTTGGCGGCCGCTACCGTCATGAACGTTTCGGCTACTTGTCGGACCGGTCGCCCGACATGGTCGACTTCTCGCGCCTGGCAACCGCGGTGTACGATCCGGCCACGGGCGCCAACTTCGGTATTCGGCCGAACACCGGCTATCAGGATGCGGATTTCTTCCTTGGCGCGGCAAGCAACTTCACGCAGCGTTTGAATGCACCTTTCGGACGGTCGCGCCTGCAATCGTTCGCGGGCTACATTCAGGACAACTATCGCGTGTCGCGCCGTCTGACTCTGAACCTCGGCATGCGCTGGGAAGGATTGCCCGCGCCGCACTCCGACGGCGGGAACTACGCCACCTTCAGCCGCAAGGACAATGCGATCATCCTCAAGCACCCGATGGAGCACTACTACAAGATCGGGTACACTACCGAGGCGATCGTCACGAACCTGCGTAATCTTGGTGCGAAGTTCATGACGCCCAAGGAAGCCGGTCTTCCCGAAGCGGGCTTCTTCGGCTATTGGAACAACTTCCTTCCACGCGTTGGCTTCGCCTGGGTGCCCGGGTTTGGCAAAGGCGGCACGGTGATCCGCGGAGGCTACGGACGCTATCTGTATCCGGTGCCGATCCGCAATTCGGTCCGCTACCTGACTTCGGTGTATCCGTTCGTGGCGGCATACTCGCAGAACTTCAACTCGGCGCAGCAGTCACCTGATGGACTTCCCAACTACCTGCTCCGTGCGCCGCAGACGATCATCGCCGGCCAGAACAGCCGCAATGTGGTGAATACGAGCACCGTCAACTCGCTGCTTCCCGGTATTGCCATGAGCACGACTCTCGACGCGGAGTATCCGCCCGCAACGGTGGACACCGTCAACATGACCGTCGAACAGCCGTTCAGGGATGGCTCCGTGTTCCGCGTCACCTACCTGTATACCCACGGCAGCAATCTCGATCAAAACTTCCAGTACAACAACGCACCCTCGGCGTATGTATGGCAGACCACCACGGGGACCATTCCGCCAACCGGAGCACTGGCGAGCGTTGCCACACGGCCCTATGACAACCGCACTTGGGGCGGCAACGTGGTGTCGACCAAGTATGGCTGGTCGAACAACAGCGCGTTGCAGGTCAACTACCAGCGTCCATTCAAGAAGGGCTACGGTTACCAGGTTTTCTATGTGTATTCGCGCGCATTCCGCGTCGGCGGAAACACCTTCCGCGACAACGTTCTCTATCCGGCGGCAAACTGGGCGCCAGGAGTGTTGCCCGCCAACCTCAACGTCGGCGATCCGCTCAAGCCCAGCCGCGAGTTCAACCGCTATCAGAACTACGCGATCGACTCGGCGATTCCCGTGCACCGTGTGAACTTCAACGGCATCGTCGACGTGCCAGTGGGCAAGGGCAAGCGCTTCCTCGGCAATGCCAACCGTTTCGTGAACGCGGCATTGGGCGGCTTCCAACTCGCCTACACCGGACAAGTCGTGTCGCAGATGTTCCTCGTCGGCTCGGGCAACTGGGGAGAGACCAACCCGATCCAGACCTATAAAGAGAAGGTGCCGATCACGGATTGCCGCAGCGGTGTATGCCGTGAGGGCTTCCTCTGGTTCAACGGCTATATCGCTCCGAACCTGGTGAATGCGCCGCGCGGCGTGCAGGGCCTGCCCGCCGACTACAAGCCCTACCTCGCGCCGATCAACAACACTCCGGGCACACCGCAGTTCGGCAACAACAACGTCAGCGTGGCGCTCCGCAACGGCACGTCTGTAATCACGGCCTTCAATCCTGGCCCCGCGGGCGTCCACCCCTTCAACCGCACATTCCTCATGGGACCCTACAACTGGCAGACGGACATGTCGCTGTTCAAGGTGTTCCAATTGACGGAGCGCTTCAAACTGCGCTTCAACCTGGATGCGTTCAATGCGTTCAACATGCAGGGTCTGACGAATCCGGGCACGGGCGATGGCATTCAGTTGCGCCAGACGTCGTACTGGACGCCGCGGCAGATCCAGTTCACGCTGCGCCTCTCCTACTGATTGGAACGGCCAGGCGCTTGCATCGCGCGGTGCCTGGCCCGCCGCGGATCGATTCCCGCCGGACGGCGCAACTTGCTACGGTAGGCGCATGCGCAAACTTCGGTATCAAGTGGCAACCAGCCTTGATGGGTATCTCGCGGCGCCCGGCGGCGCTTTCGACTGGATCCCCATGGACCCCGACATCGATTTCGCCGCCCTCATTTCTCAGTTTGATACGGCCGTCATGGGCCGAAAAACCTTTCTGGCCGGCATGGCGCACGGCGGTCTGCCGCTGGCTGACTTGAAAGTCGTCGTCTATTCGAGAACCCTGCAGGCCGTGGATTACCCATCGGTAACCTTGATCAACGGCGATCCAGTCGAGCACATGCGATCGCTCCAGGCGGCACCCGGGAAAGACATCTGGCTATATGGCGGCGGCGAGTTGTTCCGGACCTTTGCCGGCGCGGGTATTGTCGATACAGTGGAGCCGGCCGTGGTTCCGGTGCTACTCGGTGACGGGATCCCGATGCTGGCACCGCCCCACATTCGGATGAAGCTGTCCCTGACTGGCCAGCGCCTGTATTCGAAGTCAGGGATTCTCTTGCTTTCCTACGACGTCCTCCGCTGAGGACCGCGCAGGTGTGGGGCGTCCCGCATCACGAGCGGCCGAGCCTCGGAGCGTTGCCATGGCCTGCGGACGCAACTCACTGCCCGATCTGCCGCAGCGCGTCTACCGCCGCCTCGCGCAGATTCGCATCCGAACTCGCCGCAGCCTTCCGCAAGTGCGTAACAGCGTCCGATCGCTCGCCGGCCGCAAGCAGCGCCAGCCCGAGATTCAGGTGTGCGCGATGCGAAGCGGGATCGATTCGCACCGCTTCCCGCAGATGCACCAACGCCGCCTGCTGCTGGCCTGTCGCCATCAGCAGATCGGCGAGCACCAGACGCGCATCGAGCAAGTTCGGCCCATGACGCACGGCCAATTCGAGATGCTCCTTCGCTTCATCAAACAGCCGGGCTCTGCCAAGAGCCATCGCGAAGTTGTAGTGCGTTCGCGCATCCTCGGGGCGCAGCCCTAGCGCCGCCTCGAAGTGCGGCCGGGCTTGCGCGAATGCACCGCCCGCCGCCAGCAGATTCGCAAGATTGTCGTGCGCATCGGCGTAGTTGGGCTGCAGACGGATGGCCTCGCGCAACTCCGCTTCGGCACGTTGCTGGTCGCCTCCCGCGAATAGCAGCGCGCCGAGATTCCCGTGTGGTTCGGGCAGATCCGCATCCAGCGCAATCGCCTTCTCAAAGGCCGCACGCGCACGCACCGCATCGTCATCCGCGCGATGGCTCAAACCAATTTCATGCCAGTTGAGCGGATCCTTTGGCGCGAGCGCGGCCGCCTGCTGCAACGTCTGCAACGACTGTGCAACCTGCCCCGACTCGCGAAGCGCGATTCCGAGTTTGCGCAGCAGGAACGGCGAGCGCGGATTGCGCCGGGCCGCCTCGCGATACGACACCAGCGCCGCCGCGTGATCGCCCGTGTTGCGAAGCGCTTCCGCGAGGCCGAGATGAAACTCCGCACGTGCGTCCGGCCGCCGCGTGAGCGCCGCACGAAGCCGCGGAATGCCTAGTTTGAGATTGCTGTTCTCAATCACCTGCGCAAGCGACACGTACAGCTCGTCCGCGGCCTGCGCCGGCTTCGGATAGTAGAGCACTACCTCTCCACGCCAGGCATTCTCGCCTTGCTCATGACGTTCCGGACGCGGCGCCGTGAGGCCTTCGGTGGGCTTGCGCTGGATGAGATGATCGGTGGCCAGCGAATGCACCACGTCTTCCGTGCGGCGCTTCGGCATGTGACAGCCCGC
>JAEUQE010000239.1 GCA_016789785.1 Bryobacterales bacterium | reverse complement strand
GACATCGCCGCCGCCCGTCTGATCGCTGAATTACCGGATGGCAGCATCGAGCCGCTGCTCTGGCTTCGCAACTACAAACCCGAATGGAACCGTACCTTCGAGCTTCGCCAGCCTATGCAAGTGCCTGCCGGAACGAAGCTGCGCGTGGAACCGCCGTCCGCCGCGAGCTTCGTCGTGTACCTTCGGTAACGTAGGCTTCGGTCGGCTTCAGCCGCTGCTGTGGCTTCGCAATTACAAACCCGAATGGAACCGCACCTTCGAGCTTCGCCAGCCTTTGCAAATGCCCGCCGGAACGAAGCTGCGCGTGGAACCGCCTTCAGCCGCGAGCTTCATCGTACACTTGCGGTAACGCAGGCCTGAGCCGTTGTTCTGGCTGCGCAATTACAAACCCGAATGGAACCGCACCTTCGAGCTTCGCCAGCCTTTGCAAATGCCCGTCGGCACGAAGCTGCGCGTGGAACCGCCTTCAGCCGCGAGCTTTGTCGTATACTTTCGGTAACGCAGGCTTAAGCCTGCCGCGCCGGCAATCGTGCCGGTGCTTGGCCCCGCTGGTTACACATTCGGCCCGAAGAGATCGGCGAACTTAGTGTCCCAGCGGTGAACAATTAGTAACTTCCGCCGCGGCAAGCTCCGGAAGCGGCGAAACAGGCTTCCCCTTGAGAGGGGAAGTGGCAGGCGAAAGTGTCTGCGTTACGGCAGTACTTATGAAACGGTGTACGAAGTCATGAAACCGCTCGCATGGAGCGTGCTTCTGCCCTGGGTGGCGATCGCCGCATCGCCCACTTTTCATCGCGACGTTGCTCCGATCCTCCAGAAGCACTGCCAGACGTGTCATCGTCCCGGCGAAGCCGCGCCGATGTCCCTACTCACCTACAAAGAGACACGGCCGTGGGCCAAGGCGATTCGCGAGAGCGTGGTCACGCGCCGCATGCCTCCCTGGCATGCCGACCCAACCATCGGCAAGTTCTCCAACACCCGCCAGCTTACCGATGCCGAAGTCGAGACCATCCGCGCTTGGACGGATCAAGGCTCACGGGAAGGCAGCATCAAGCAGGCGCCCAAACCACTCACCTTCATCGATGGCTGGGCGATCTCCAGGCCCGACCTCATCTTCGAAATGCCCGTCGACTTCGAAGTCCCCAACAAGGGCGAACTCGACTACATGCACTTCGCCGTTCCCACAAACTTCGCCGAAGACCGCTGGATTCAGGAGATGGAAGTGCGCCCCGGCAACCGCGCCGTCGTGCATCACATCGGCGTCTACCTGCGGCCCAAGGGCTCCAAGTGGCTTCCGCAGTTGAAGGCCGGCGAAGGAGTGCCCATCACGAATCGAAGCGGCACCCGCGGCCCCGCCGACGAGTTGTTCGCACAGTATGTTCCCGGCGGCCCCGCACAGAAGTTTCCCGAAGGCCAGGCACGGCTCATTCCCGCGGGCGCCGAACTGATCTTCCAGCTTCACTATCAGCCCAATGGAAAGCCGGGCAAAGACCGCAGCCGCATTGGCCTCGTGTTCGCCAAGACTCCGGTCCGCGAGCGCATCCACACCATCGCCGTGGGCAACCCGACCTTCGTCATTCCTCCCGGCGCACCCGATCATCCCGTGGAAGCGAACTGGCCGTTCCTCGCCCCGGCGCGCGTGCTTTCCATCATTCCCCACATGCACCTCCGCGGCAAGAGCTTCGATTGCTGGATGAAGTGGCCCGACGGCCGCATCGAACCAGTGATTCGCGTGCCGCAATTCAACCGCAACTGGCAGATCGAGTATCAGCTCGCGCAACCGCTCGAAGTGCCCGTGAAATCGCGCATGGGCTGCAAGGCAATCTTCGACAATTCGCCCAACAATCCGTGGAATCCCGATCCGAAAGCCGAGGTGCGCTGGGGCGATCAGACCCGCGACGAGATGATGGTGGCCTATGTGGACATCGCCGTGCCCGCCGCCAGCGATCCCTTCACCACCATCTACCGCTACAAGAAGTAGTCCCGTTAAGGATGCTCACCGCGGCACCGTAGTGTACACTGATTAGAGCCAATGGCGTCCTCCACTGCAGTCCGGAAGGCAGGCCCTGCCATGGATTCCACCGTCCCCGCCACTTCGAGCGTGGCGGATCCTCGCGCATACAATCACGGCAAGAAGATCGGCATTCTGATCGTCGCCTATAACGCCGTCACCACTATCAAGAAGGTGCTGAATCGCATCCCGATGGAAGCCTGGGACAACGTGGCGGAAATCGCGATCATGGATGATGCCAGCCAGGACGCGACCTACGAGTTGGCGCTCGGCTACAAAGCCCTCAGTGAACTCGGCACGAAGCTGCACGTGGTGCGTCACCCGGAGAACAAGGGCTACGGCGGCAATCAGAAGGCAGGCTATCAGTACTTCATCGACAAGGGCTTCGATGTCGTGGTGCTGCTCCATGGCGACGGCCAGTACGCACCCGAAATCATCTCGCATCTCTACCATCCGCTGGTGACCGGCGAAGCCGATGCCGTGTTCGGCTCGCGCATGATGAAGGACTACGGCGGGCCGCTCAAGGGCGGTATGCCGCTCTACAAGTATGCAGGCAACCGCATCCTCACCACGATGGAGAACCGCGCGTTCGGCCTCAACCTCACGGAATTCCATAGCGGCTATCGCGCCTACAATCTGCATGCGCTGAAGCAGATCGACATGACGCACATGACCGATGATTTCCACTACGACACCGAAATCATCATCAAGCTGCATCACCAGGGCTTCCGCATCACCGAGGTGCCGATTCCCACTTACTACGGCGACGAGATCTGCTACGTCAATGGCATGAAGTACGCCAAGGACGTCACCCGCGCCGTGATCCGCTACAAGCGCACCATCCGCTCGATCGAAAAATTCCCCGAGTTCGCCGAGTATTGGACCCACTACCCCGTCAAGGAGAGCCGCTACTCAAGCCACGACACGCTGCGGCGCTGGGTCGGCTCGAAGCAACGTGTGCTCGACGTGGGTTGTGGCGAAGGCTTCCAGGCGGCCGACATCAGCCAGCTTGGCAACGAAGTCTCAGGCATCGACATGGTGGATCAGCCCCGCCGCCGCGACGCTCTCCACGAGTATGTGCGCGCCGACCTGAGTGAGGGCCTCAAGCCCGCGATGGCGCAAATGGAGCGTAGAAAGTTCGACAAGGTCCTCTTGATGGACGTCATCGAGCATCTGCCCGACCCCGAGCGCATTCTTCGCGATTGCGCCGGTCTGCTGACGCCGCAGGGTCAGGTGCTGATCTCACTGCCCAACGTCGCCAACATCACCGTTCGTTTGGCGATGCTGTTCGGCCGCTTCGAATACACCGACCGGGGCATCCTCGATCGCACGCATCTCCGCTTCTTCACACGCAAGACCGCCCGGCGCATGATCGAGCGGTGCGGCTTCCAGATCGTGAAAGAGACCGTCACCGTGATGCCTCTCGAACTCGCGTTGGGCGTGCCCGCGAAGAATCCGCTGATGCGCGCCGTGACCGAAGTGCTGCACTGGGCCACCGTTCTGATGCCGGGATTGCTGGGCTATCAGTGCATGTTCGCCGTCCGCCCGAAGTAGGTCTGCAACCGAACGGGGCTCCCTCGCACCATTGGGCCTGATACTGTTCACGTTTGCATCTTGGGGCCGCGCGCCTCATGGTTAGCGCAGGGCTTCAGTCCTGCCACGCCGGGAATCGTCTCGGTGCAGGGCGAGGTGAACGAAAATGAGCGATCGCGGGGGTCCTACGAGCCTGCTGCCCTTCTGTGGAGGCAATGGATGTTGCAAAGTGTTGATAGTTGTGCATAATCTATCAACAGAACGTAACAGCGACATGAGCAAGTCCCTCGCAGAGAGAATACTCGCCATCGCCAGAAAGCAGGGGATCATTCGTCCTCGTGATCTGGAACGGCATGGTATCGCCCGAGAGTACCTGATCCGGCTCACCAGGCAGGGAATGCTCTACCGTTCCGGTCGCGGTCTGTACGAACTTGCCGATGCCTCCCCAACGGAGCATCACAGTCTGGCAGTCGTCGCAAAGGAAGTGCCGCAAGGCGTGATCTGCCTACTGTCCGCGCTGCGATTCCATGAACTGACCACGCAACAGCCCGCCGAAGTTTGGCTTGGGATCCCGGTGCGGGCACGATACCCGAACATTTCCACCACCGCGCATCGGGTCGTTCGCTACTCGGAGGCAACGTTCAAGACCGGCGTGCGAACACATCGGATCGAAGGCGTACCGGTGCGCATCTTTGAACCGGCCAAGACGGTGGCGGATTGCTTCAAGTACCGCAACAAGATCGGGCTGGACGTGGCGCTGGAAGCGCTTAAGGATACCCTGCGACAGCGCAAAGCGACGGTGGACGAAATCCAACATTACGCCAGTATCTGCCGCGTGTCCAAGGTCATGCGGCCTTACATTGAGGCGAGCCTGTGAAAGGGAAGGAGGTCAAGAACGTGGCGGCTTCCTGCCGCGCCAAACTGCTCAATCGCTCACGGGATCGCAAGGAAGATTTTCAGTTCGTCCTGGGCCGCTGGGTTGCCGAGCGTTTCCTCTATCGGTTGGGCGCGTCGAAACAGCGCGACCAGTTTGTGCTCAAGGGCGCAACATTGTTTCTGATCTGGAAGGGCGAACTGGCGCGCCCCACGCGTGACTTGGATTTGCTCGGCTACGGCAACCCGGACATCGACCGCGTGGTCCGGACGGTACGGGAAATCTGCTCCCTGCAAGCTGACGATGGAATTGAATTTGACCTCGACGGCATCCGGGGAGAGGCGATTCGGGAAGATGCCGAGTACGATGGCATTCGCGTGCTCGTCGTCGCCACGCTCGACAGGGCAAGGGTCACGCTGCAAATCGACATCGGCTTTGGCGACGTGGTCGATCCTGCGCCAGTGGAATCGAGAGTTCCGGTGATGCTTGATTTACCTGCGCCCCTGCTGCGGGCCTACCCGCCGGAGGTTGTGATTGCGGAGAAGTTCGAGGCGATGGTCACGCTCGGCGCCGCCAACAGCCGGATGAAAGACTTCTTCGACATCTGGATGCTCTTGCGCGAGCAATCGTCCGTATGGCCCGGCTTCGGCGCGCGATCATCGCAACGTTCGAGCGCCGGAAGACCGGCTTGCCCAAAGGTTTGCCGCCCGCATTGACCGAAGCGTTTCTGAAAGACCCCGGGAAGATCAAGTTGTGGAAGGCGTTTCTTCAGCGCATCCGGCACTCGGACGATCAAGTTGAACTGGAGATCGTGGGGAGCGCAATTGCCGCGTTTGTGATGCCAGTGATGGATGAGGTGGCGGGCGCGCACAGCAATCTCGCCTGGCAACCCTCGGCTGGATGGAAAGAGAAGGAGTGACGGTTACTTGGAGGCGTTCAGTATGCTTGCCCGCAACCATCCTCTACTTGTGCCCCGCAAAGGCGAACGCTACCGCCGCCACCATGCACACAAACGCCGCCACGTAGTTCCAACGGATCGCCTCACCGAAGTAGAGATAGGCGAACACCATGAACACCACCAGCGTGATCACTTCCTGCATGATCTTCAGTTGATAGGCAGTGAACTTGCCATAGCCCAGGCGATTCGCCGGCACCTGCAAACAGTACTCTGGCAGTGCGATCAGCCAACTGATGAGAATCACGCGCCAGATATCCGTAGAGCGATGTTTCAAGTGGCCATACCAGGCCAGCGTCATGAAGATGTTGGAGCCGACGAGAAGTGCGACCGTAAGCATGCAGTTCTTAAAGTAGCAGCATGCGCGCGGGTTCTCACTTCTTCACGTCAAAGCAATACAGATTGTCCTGCTCGCGCAGATACATGCGGCCGTTCGCCACCACCGGCGGCGTCCAGGTATTGAAGCTGCCCTGCGGAATCGAGAAGCGCCCCTTCTCCTTGTAGGCCTCCGGGCTCGCCTCCACCAGCGCCACGTCGCCGCGCTCGCTCATCACATAGAAGTGGCCGTCGGCATACTGCATATTGCCCTTCCCCACACTGCGATCGCGCCATGCCACGTTTCCCGTCATCATGTCCATCGCCGTGAGGATCTGGCTCGAAAACCCGAAAAGGTGCTTGCCAATCAGAATCGAACTCGCGTGATGATTCTTCATCTCGCGGTTGAAGTACACCTCCGAAGCCTTGCCCGTCTTCGGCGCAAGCCGCAGCAGCGCGCATCCCGTCCCGTAGTCCGACGACACGAAAATGTGGTCGCTGGCATAAAGCGGCGTCGCGACATTGGCGACATTGTTCGCCACCTGCGTGTAGCGCCAGAGCTGCTCGCCCGTCGCCGCCGACACACCCACCGCGGCGTTCGACGTCAGCGTGACGTACTGCTTTACGCCACCCGAGTTCACGATGATCGGCGACGAGTACGCCGCGCGATCGCCAGGGCTCTTCCAAATCAGCTTCCCATCCAGTTTGTTCAACGCGACAACCGAAGCATCACGGCCACCCGGCGTCACAATCACCTTCTCACCGTCGATCAGTGGCGATTCCGAAATGCCCCAGTGCGGCACCTCGCCGCCAAACTTGTCCACGATGTTCTGTTCCCAGATCTTCTTGCCGGTCGCCGCCTCCAGACACACTAGCGTTCCATCCGCGGACAACGCCCAGAGCCTGTCGGCTTCCACCGTGGGCGTGCCACGCGGACCGTGGCCTCGCCGCTCGCGGAATGACCGTCCCGCCTTCGTCTCCCACACCTTCTTGCCCGTTGCCGCGTCGAACGCCATCACGAACTGCTCATCGGCGCGTTGGCCCAGTGTGTAGATGCGCCCCTTCACCACAGCAATGCCGGAGAAGCCCTCGGAAAGCCCCGTGGCCTTCCAAACCTGCTTGGGACCGCCCGCCGGCCACGACGTCATGAGCCCGGTTTCCTTTGAAATCCCATCCCGGTTCGGACCACGCCACTGCGGCCAGTCATCGGCCCTGCACAAAGAGACCTGACAAAGAGACAAAGCAAGAAAAAACGCTGCGACACGCATGTTGTTAGAGATACCACACCCGCTCAGCCCACTATCTACTTGATGAAGTTTCTATTGTTTCTCCTCGTTCTGGCGGTTCCGCTCGTGGCCGGTGAAGCAACCGCGAAGCCGCAAGCGAAACCCGCGAGTCCCGCCGCAAAGACTACCGTCAAGCCTGCCGCCACCAAGCCAGCCGTTGCGGACGCCGAGATCGAACGCACCTTCAAGGCGAAGGTGGCGAAGTCCAAGGTAGGCGTCAACGACATCCAGATTCGCGTCGCCAACGGTGTCGCCACGCTCGAAGGCCGTGTCAACGTGGTCCAACACAAAGGCACCGCCACCCGTATGGCGAAGAGCGCCGGCGCACGCCAAGTCTTCAACAATATCAAGGTGAGCGATGCGGCGCGCCAGAAGGCTGGCCAGCAGCTCGCCCGCGCCAGGAAGGCCCAGGTGAAGAGCCAGTAGATTCTTTCAGCATCGGTGAGGGAATCCGCCACCCGTTCTACGCCTTATATGGATGAGGAAGGATGGCGATGCTGAAACGCGCTGAGAGTACGGTCAACCGGCGGCTGAATGGAGCCGGCCGCTTTGGAGGGGTTGCCGTGCCCATGCGATTTGCACCCCGATTCGCAAAAGGTTTCGCCGATGGGTTCGGAGGAGCATGCATCGGTGGAATTGCGTTTTGGGCGATCGCTAGCGCGCTGGGAGGCAGCATGGCCACTTTCCCTTGGCTCCAGGTCGCATTGATCGCGGCCAGTGCCGGGTCTTTTGAAGCTCTGCGCGTCAGCCGCTCTCAACCGTAGTCCCCACTCCACATCCCGCTCGCGATAAAATGCAATCCTTCAAAGGATCGCATGCGACGCTCACTTCTCCTGGCTCTTCTCCTGCTTCCCGGCAGTTTCTCCGCATATTCACAGTCCCTTACCATCACCTCTGGCGCGACCGCGCATCAGGTGTTCCAGCGCGGTGACGACGGCAAGGCACTCATCCAACTCAGCGGCACCGCGAGTTCGCTCTCCGGCAGGCCCGTGGAAGCGCGCGTCACCAGTAAGAACGGTCCGCTCAGCGGGCTGGACTGGCTGCCCATGGGAACCGTCATGCAGAACCGCTGGTCGGCGAAACTCGCCGTGCCCACGGGTGGGCCATACCGCCTCGAAGTACGCGCGGGCGGCACCGTCGCCGCCGTCGAGAACGTGCTGGTCGGCGATCTGTGGGTGCTCGGTGGACAGTCGAACATGGAGGGCTACGGCGACCTGATCAACGTCGAGCAACCGCACGGCCTCGTCCACAGCTTCGACATGACGGATCAGTGGGTACTCGCCGAAGAGCCGCTTCACCTGCTCGTCGCCGCCGCCGACCGTGTGCACTGGCGCACCAACGCCCAAAAGCAACCCGAAAAACTCGAAGGCGAACGGCTCGCTGAGTATCATCGCAATCGCAAGAAAGGTTCGGGGCTCGCATTGCCCTTCGCCGTCGAAATGGTGAAACGCACCGGCGTCCCGATTGGCATCGTCCCCAGCGCGCACGGCGGTACGTCGATGGATCAATGGAGCCCCGGCCTTCGCGACAAAGCCGGTGATTCGCTTTACGGCGCCACCATCCGCCGCATCCGGGCAGTGGGCGGCAAAGTCCGAGGCATCCTCTGGTATCAGGGCGAATCCGACGCGAATCCCCGCGTCGTCGGCGAGTTCCAGGACAAGTTCGAACGGTTGGTCGCCGCCTTCCGTTCCGACACCGGCCAGCCCAACCTCCCCTTCTACTACGTGCAAATCGGCCGCTTCGTCAACAACACCGACATCGAGCCCTGGAACACGGTTCAGGAGATGCAGCGCAAAGCCGAAGCGCGGATCGGCGCCGGCGGAATGGTCACGGCTGTGGATACGGATCTCGATGATCTGATTCACGTCGGCACGGCGGACCTCAAGCGCCTCGGCATTCGCATGGCCAACCTCGCCTGCAAGGACCTGGGCGAAGCAGGTTGCCGTAATATCCAGCGCGGCCCCAGACCCGAATCGGCGGTTGTCTCCGGCAACGTGCTGAAAGTGACTTTCTCGCAAGTCAACGGCCGCCTGCGCAGTGAGGGCCGCATCTCGGGCTTCTCGATTCACGATGGCTCCGGCGCGGCTGTCCCGATGATCTTCAAGGCCCAATTCGACGGACCCAACACTGTTCTGCTGCACGTGATCGGCAAGCTGCCCGAAGGCGCGACGTTGCGCTACGGCGCCGGAAAGGACCCCTACTGCAACGTCCGCGACATGCGTGACATGGCGCTTCCGGTCTTCGGCTCCATGCCGGTCGAATCCCGCTGAGCCGTGCCGGCAGGCCCAAGCCGCGGCACTCTGGCGCCCATCGCGGACGGCCCGTGAGAATCCGGCCCGAATCAACGCTGGCACGTCCTCAAGATGAATCCCTGCGACAACGTCCGCGACATGGCGCGACAATGACGCTCCCGGTCTTCGGCCCGATACCCATCGAGTCACGCTAAGTGCTCCCCGGCGCCCGCGCAGCACTCTTCCGCAGCGCCCCGGCACCCCCGCGGGAGGGCCCGTGAGAATCCGGCCCGACTGAAGGCTGGTACGTCCTCGCAAGATGGATCTCTGCTGCAACGTCCGCGACATGGCGCGACAATGACGCTCCCAACCCGATGCCCATCGAGTCCCGCTGAATGCTCCCGGCGGCCCGCGAGATGAAGGCCCCACCGCCGCGATTCCCCTAGAACCGAAATCAAAGCTCGTGCGTCCTGGTAAAATGACTAGAGTTCGCACGAGTCCCATTCCATGAAAGTCCTTTCATTTTTTGCATTTGCAGCCTTGGTGTGCGGGCAGACGCCACCCCCCGCGCCTCCCTCCGCGCCGCCCCCCGAGATGAAGGCGGAGACGGTTGTCTTTGAGAGCGACGGCAAGAAGTACACCGTCAACGACATCAACGAGATCGTCAACAAACTCCCTGGGCAAATGCGCCAGAACTACACCCGCGACCCGAAGGGCTTTCTCCAGCAATGGTTCATGCTGAAAAAAGTATCGGCGATCGCGGAAGCCGCCAAACTCGGTGAGCGCACTCCCTACAAGGAAGGCATCGAGATCGCACGCATGACCGTGTTGTGGCAGGCGCAACTCGAAGAAACGTCCAAAGGGCTAAAGATCGAAGAGGCTGACCTCAAGAAGTACTACGAGGAAAAGAAGGACGGCTATCAGCAGGCCAAGCTCAAGCTCATCTACATCCCCTTCGTCAATCAGCCCGCCGCCGGTGGCGAGAAGAAGTCGCTGACCGAGGCCGAGGCCCTCGCCAAGGCCGAGAAGCTCGTCGCCGAAGCGCGCAAAGGCACCGACTTCGTCAAGCTGGTCAAGGAGAACTCTGAAGACCCGATCTCCAAGGAGCGCGACGGCGACTTTGGCCCAATCAAGAAGAGCGACACTCTTCCTGACGCGATCAAGCAGGCTGTATTTGGCCTGAAGACGGGTGACACTTCCGATCCCGTGCGCCAGCCCAATGGCTACTACATCTTCCGCATGGTCGAGTTTGCGCCGCAGGCTTTCAACGATATCCGTGTCGCGCTCGAAAACGAATTGCGTTCTCTCAAGGTGCGCGAATGGATGGATTCCAACGCAAAGGCCGTCGAACTGAAAGTGGAGCGGCCGGACTTCTTCGGTGCGGCGAAGTAAGTTCCGCCTTTGAGCACGCTGTCCGATCCCTGCCGGACCTCCGCGGCGGCCCGATCCATGTGTCGTTCCAATGCAATCTCCGGGTCGCCCGCGGAAAGCTCGTCCACTCCGGTGGCGCCGAGGTTCATGCAGCCACGTTCCTCCGAGAGCGCCGGATGATTCTCGACAACGCGCTCCGGAACAAACCGCGGGAATTGCGCAGGATCCTCGTGCATGAGCTTTTTCACTTCGTCTGGCGCAGGCTGGGGAATGCGAGCCGTCACGAATGGCATGAATTGATCGAAGCCGAGTTCCGTCAACATGCGCGCGGAGAGCTCGGCTGGTCGAGCGAATGGCGCAAAATGGAACTCCATCCATCCGCCGTCTCTTCGCGTACACGCAAGTGGCGGGAGTATTTGTGTGAGAGCTTTTGCGACTCGGCTGCATCTCTGTTTGTAAGAAGCCACGGCGAAATCAGCCTCGCCCCACGCTTTCGTGTGCGACGGGAACGCTGGCTGGTGCGTCTAATGAACCGAGGGCCGTTGCCGGTATAATCGAGTTGGATCAGGAGAACCTTGCATGACCGCTTCCCGATGGATGGCTGCGTCGATACTGGCAGCCGCGCTGTGCCTCACCGTGACTGGCTGCGGCTCGCCCAAAGCGGTGAAGGCCGCCGTCAAAGCCGAGAAGGATCGCAAGCCCGCGCCGGATTTCTCCTTGAAGGACGTTCACGGGCGCGAAGTGAAGCTTTCCGACTACAAGGGCAAAGTGGTTCTCCTCAACTTCTGGGCAACATGGTGCGGGCCATGCAAGATCGAGATTCCGTGGTTCATTGACTTCGAACAGCGATTCAAGGACCGGGGGTTTGCGGTGCTGGGTGTGTCGATGGATGAAGACGGCTGGGAATCCGTCAAGCCGTATCTGGAGGGGCGCAAAGTGAATTATCGCGTCGTGATCGGCAGCGACGAAGTGGCCGATCAGTACGGCGGCGTCTCCTCGCTTCCTACGTCGTTCATCCTCGATCAGACGGGCCGGATCGCAAGCGTCCACGTGGGCCTGGTGAGCAAGAGCGTCTATCAGAATGAAATCGAGCACTTACTTGACAACAAGCAGACTGCTGATGGCAGCGGCACTCCTGCTGGGAGCAGCGGCGCATCTGGCGGCACAAGGTAGCGGCGTACTCACCGTGGTTCCGCCGCCGAAACTGACGGCGAAGAAGAACACCACCGTCACCGCGAAGGTTGCGGTTCAGCTTCGCTCCGGTTTCCACGTCAACAGCAACACGCCGTCGGATGAGTATCTCATCCCGTTGCGGCTCACCTGGACCGCCGCGCCACTGGAGTTGCAGGGTGTCACTTATCCAGCACCGAAGATGGAGAAGTACGAGTTCTCCGAAAAGCCCCTCTCCGTCTTCACCGGCGACTTCGAACTCGCCACAAAGTTCAAAGTCCCCGCCAAGGCCGCGCCTGGCATGCAGGTGATTTCAGGCAAACTGCGCTATCAGGCCTGCAATCACAAGGAGTGTTTGCCGCCGAAGACTCTCGAAGTGAAACTTCCGGTCGATATTGTGAATTAAGGTGAGACGGTTAATTATTCGACCAGGAGCGATAGGCGACTTCATCGTTTCCTTGCCCGCGCTGGAGTCTCTACGCGGGGGCTATACAGAAGTTTGGACATCCGAGACGAACCGCCCTTTGGCGCGGTTCGCCGATCGGGTCGACTCGATCTTCTCGACAGGGCTGGACGTGTTTGGGTTGCCTGGACGCCCGGAGAATCAGCGTCTGTTTCACCGGCTGCAGAGCTTTGATTCGATCGTCTCCTGGTATGGCGCCGGACGCCCCGACTTCCGCGAGTTCATCCAGTCGCTGGGCCTGCCCTTCGAGTTCCACCAGGCACTGCCTCCGGAAGGAATCGGTCTGCACGCCGTCGACTACTATTTGACACAGGTAGGCGCTCCCTGCGGCGCCGCGCCCGCGATCTTCACTCGCCGGAAACCTCTCGACGCAATTGTGATCCACCCGTTCTCGGGCAGCACCAAGAAGAACTGGACGCTCGAGCGCTTCCGGCAACTGGCCGCTGCGCTCGCCGCTGAGGGGCTTGGCCCGGTGCTTTGGAGTGCGGGCCCTGAGGACGCGATCGCCGACGCGGTACGCTTCGACGAACTCGGGGCACTTGCCGACTGGCTTTCCGGCGCACGCCTCTACATCGGGAATGACTCGGGGATCAGCCACTTGGCGGCAGCGGTCGGAGTGCCTGTGGTTGCGCTGTTCGGTCCGACCAATCCCGAAATCTGGGCGCCCCGAGGCCCGAAGGTCAGAGTCGTACGCGGCTCCAATGGCTCCGTTCAATCCATCACGGTCGCTGAGGTGCTCGCCGCCATTCGTGAAGTCCGTCACACCGGACCGCAGAGTGTGGAAACTTCTGCGGCTCCAGCGGCACGTACCCGGTAACGCAGCCTTCACGCTGCCGCCTCGACACTCATGTCGAGGCGTGGCGGCTCTCAAGCTGACACCCGGACTGCAGCGATTCGCGGATGTAGGCTCGGGGCTGCCACAGGAATGCGCGGCTGTTCGGTCACGAATTGCCGAGGGGTGAACCATCGATAACTTTCGCTGCAACGATCTGGCAAACGTTGCGAGTGCCTGCGTTGCCGTAACTAACCTGACTTTCGCAGTTCGTGAGTTTTGCACAGGATAAGTCGTTGATTGTTCGTTCGGAAGACCCGAAGGTCTTCACCACAAAACGGGCTGAGTTGGAAGCAGCGCGGACGCAGTCTGGGCGGCTTTGATGCGGGGTGGCGGTTGCGATGGCAGGCTGATTCCGAGCTGATTGAGTACTGCT
>JAEUQE010000238.1 GCA_016789785.1 Bryobacterales bacterium | reverse complement strand
TCCCCAAGAGCCCCGAAGCCGACGGAAGACTTGACTGGGTAGTGTGGGTGGAAGGCGGCAAACATGGCTCACACCTCATTCTGAAGAACCAACTGCAAAATCCGGATCAGGTCGTCTGGGGAGCGAGCGGGTTCTCAGACCGGGACCATTTCCTGAAGTACAATGGCCGGGCCAACGACCATTCGCCGCAGCAGCAGGTCTACCAGAAGCAACGCTTGTCCGAAGGTAAGTGGGATGGCATTCCCGCTACACGCGCCCATATTCTGCCCCTGTGGCCATGGTTCGCGCAAATGTATCAGGGAGAAGGGTCCAAGTTGGTCCAAAACTCACCAACCTACCGCAACCTCTTACTGCCCGCGGACATCCGGCTCCGGTTTGAACGGGATGTACAACGGGGCATTTATCGCTCGATGGCCGGCGCGGAGGGAAACAAAGCGACATTCCCCTGGGGCCAGGATCTGGAACGCTTCTTCGATCCCGCGGAGGCATTCTCTCATCGGTTCAAGCGCCGGGTCGACTGCTCCTATGTCTACAATCCGTACTTACAAAGTTTGCTTGCGCGCAAGTTAGTAACCCCGGATGGATCGGGAGGCCCAGCGTTTCCGCCGGAGTGGAATGCGCGCGTGCAGGGGGCCTGCGCGCCCTGACAGGTTTCGCGCCCGCCGGGAACTCTTCCGCCTCTTCGGTGTCTATGTGGGCATGTGGCCACCGAAACGCTTCTACCTTGCGGGTTGGATGCTCATCGCCATCGGGTTACTCGCGTTGCGCCCGTCTTGTTTGCGCGGCGATGAACTCCGCGGCAGGCATCGCAATCATCTTGCAGAAAACCCCGTAGGAACCTATTTTCGGCTTCGAACCGCGAACGGCCAAAAGGCGTTTCATCGCGGCGAACGCATTCCACTGATCGCGGAGATCTCCAGCGAAATCGCGGGAAAGTACCGGCTTACCGGCGCAACGTGTGGACTGGAGGGCAGGTTACCGCGAGAGCATTTTCTCCAGGGGCTGGAGAACGTCGCTGATCCTTACCAGCGCTATCTTCAGTTCGAAGGCGCATTCGGCCATCTTGGCAGTTTCTTCGACCGGGCCGATCTTAGCCTGGAACCGCACCTCCTCTCGCTCCACCTCAACCAGTGGGTCCGGTTCGATCAGCCGGGAACCTATCAATTCTATTTCCACATCCCGCTCGATGCCGCCGAACGGAACCTCGGCGAACCGTATGAGTATCAGTTCCTGGCTTCGAACATGGTGGAGATCACAATTCTGCCGGACCACGCTTCATGGACGCGCGCGAAATTGGCCGAAATTCGGTCAATACTGTTCAATCGGCCGCGCCCGGTACCATGGACCCCTTCCGATCCATTCGTGCTCGCCCAATGGGACTTACGCTATCTCGCGACGCCGGAAGCCCTGGCAATGGCGTTTGATCACGCCCGCCGGTTTCAACGTGAACCGGACCCTCTGGTGATCATGGGGCAGCGGGACCTGAAGACCGCCACGGCGATGTATGAAGAGTATCTCGCGGACCGGAACTCCACGATTCGCGGCGCGGATCTACAGCAACTCGCAACCCTCCAACTCATGCAGTCACCGGACCCGGAGCCAGAGCCTATCTCCGGTTCTGAGAACGGGCTTGAGGATTTCTGGAAAGTGGAGCGTAGACAGCGAGAGCGCCGGGATGCCCAGCGTCGGGCGGAAGCCCTGCGCTTGATCCCCGCGGCATCACTGAAAGAAGGCGAGGTGCGGCGGGTCTCCGGCGAAACCATCGCCGAGTATGCGGAAGAGGAGGCACGCGCCGCGCGTTTGATCCCGCCTCATAACTATGGGTTGACGCGGGAGGAGTTGATCGCCGGATTTGCCACATTCCCAAAGCATCAACAGGACGCACTGCTCGGCCCGCGCTGGGAGTTGATTCAAGGTCCCGAGATCGTACCCGCGCTGCGAAAGGTGCTCGATAGCGAGACCGAGAGCGAAAAGCCCAGCGACATGCCGGAAATCGTTGAGTTCGTCAGGGATTGGCCTTATTGGCAGCGCACCTCGGACCGGGCCTGGGCGCGTCTGCTGGAGCTTGCACCGGATCTGGCACGCGACGTTGTGGCTCGCGATTTCGCCAAGGGCAATCCACGTCTTGCCGCTCTGGCGTTGGACTACCTGCCGCCCGGCGAAATGCCCGAGGCAGCCGCGACATTGCATAAGTGGCTTCACTTCGGCGAGCGGGCAAGGAAGTTACTCGCGAAGTTCGGCCCGAAGGCTGTGGTGAAGGAGAACTTGGATCTGGCCCTCGGCGGCGCCGAATCGGCATGCAACGTCGAAAATCTCGCCGTTTACGTGGCACGCGCATTTCGGGAGTTGGGTAGTGAGTACGGTGCGCGGGCGCTCAGGCTCGTGTTGAAGCGCGAAGCCGATGAAGAGTGTGTTGCAGGTCTTCTCGGTGACGTCAGCAGACTGCACTGGGACGCGGCTGTGGAACGCGAAGCCCTTCGTCTGCTGGACGGGCCTGCTCTGTGGCCCGCGGTAAGGGCGGCGGGCTTGCTGAGCACTTACGGCGGCCGGCACGTCGAGCCTCTCCTCTGGTCGCGGCTTGCAAAGCTCGACCGGAAGTCCGAAGCCTCCCGGCGGCTCGCCGAGGCGCTGATGGAGGCGCTCTCCCAAGCACCGGCATGGTTCTTCGGGGATGCGGAGGCCGCGCGATTGCTCCCATTCTGCGATTCCGGCGATTGCCGCGCCCTGTACACCCCGAACGCCGATCCCAAAGTCATTGAAGTGCCGCCGGAGGGCTGGGGCGGGAGGTACGAACTGGAGGTGGACCGCTACCGGATGAAAACGTTTTCGGACCTGAAGAACAAGCTCCGGGAGTTTCCCGAAGGCACACCGTTTGTCTGGTGCGCCGCTCCATACGACCAACATCGCGGGGGCTTCACCAAAGGACAACTCGCCACCATGTTTGACGAACTGAAGCAACTCCTGGGAACACGTTTGAGCACGATTACTCCAGGTGGTTCCGAGGTCTGCTTTCAGCGGCTCCGCTAACCGCATCGGGGATTAGCGCCACTTACTTCTTAGCGGGATCATCGTACCGGAACACCTTCCCTGCCCCGGCCGCCCGGCGGTGCCACGACTGCTTCGCGGGGTCGTAAAAGCTGAAGCCGAGATACTCGGCGCCAGCAGCATCGCGAATTACATCCATCAACAGGCACCCGCGCGCTTTCGTTTCCACCTTTACCTGTTCCACCACGTCCGCCGTGAGTCCGGAACTCCACGCCGACGCCCAGCGGCCGAAGTCGCGAAACGCCTCGGCCTTGCATTCTGGATGAATGGCGGGACCGGCGGGTGGAGTCGGAAGCTTCTCCGCCCGCGCATGTGGCTTCGTCGATTCGAGTTTCCAATTCACGCCGTCGGTGGTGCTTTCGTCAGTGATTTCAACGGAACCGTCAGGCGTCTTCCTGTAAGTGACACGCACCCTGGTTTCCACGCCTTTCTCGACAAATTTGCCCATGAATCGGATTCCGCCCTCGACAGTTGCTCCGGGAAAATCCAACTCCTGAAAACCCGCAGTCACATAGACGCGCTGCCACTGCTTCTGCGTGGCGTCATAGAAGACCAGTCCGTTGCCCCGCCCACCCCGCGCGCCATACCAATGCTCAAGGGTGGCGCATCCGCCGGCCGCCGGCTCCAATTGGGCGTACCCCCACAACCGGTTTTCCTGATCGGTGACGCGCCAGACGCCGTGCATGAAATCGAACGCCCGGAATTCGGCGCCTGAACACGCGGGATGAACCTCGCCGGCATGGCCAGTCATCGCCCCGGCGATGCCCAACACGGCGATCCACATGGTCCATTTCATGGTGTCCTCCTGAAAGGCCGCGGCACACACCTTGCCGCGAGTCTCCATTGATTTTGAGGCCGCCAAGTACGCCAGTTCAATCTCTTCGACGGTTACACTTGCGTCTGAGGGCCTCCCCAGGTGACCCGTCCACCCCCCTCGGCTGGGCTCCGTGAAGGAAAGTGTTGACGGACGACGGGCATCCGTGGCATAGTTAACTATAGTAAATATGGATCGCTTGAAGTCGATTAAGATCCTGGGGCTATTGCTGGTTTCCTTTTCTCTCCGCGCGCAGTCCACTGCCACCCTCAGCGGACACGTGCGAGACTCCGCCGGATTGGCGGCCGCCGAGGCAACCGTCACCCTTCGAAATCGCATCACGGGCTTCGCCGCCACCATGCCCACCTCCCCGGAAGGCGCTTTCGTCTTCCGCAATCTGCCCTTTCATACTTACGAACTTACTGTCGAAAAACCCGGATTCACTCCGCTCCAACAGACGGTCTCACTCCGCTCCAACGTTCCGGTTGCGCTCGAACTGACACTCACGGTTGGGCAGGATCGTACCGTAATTAATGTGCTCGATCAGGAGCAAGGCATGTTGGTCGACCCGCAAGCCACCGGCACTCACGCCGCAATGAACCAGCGCGAGATCGAACGGCTGCCTGGCGCAGGCCGCGGTCTGGAGGCCGCGTTGCTCACCTTCCCCGGCTTCGCGCAGAATGCCAACGGCGCGATTCATCCCCGCGGTGCTCACAACCAAATGACCTTCGTCGTCGACGGCATGCCGATCAGCGACCAACTTACCGGCGCCTTCGCCAACGCCGTCGATCCCAACATCGTGCAGACCGTCGAGTTATTCACAGGAAACATCCCAGCGGAATACGGAAGCAAGGTATCCGCGGTGGCGAATGTGACTACGCGATCCGGCTTAGGCTCCGGCCGCCCGGTCGCCGGCAGCCTTCTGCTCGGCGCCGCCGAGTTCGACACGGTACAAACGGTGGCACAGGCGTCGGGTGAGCGCGGTAAGTTTGGTTACTCCACTTCATTCCAGGCAATGAAGTCGAACCGCTATTTGGACCAGGTTTCGCTCGACAACCTGCACAACGGCGGGAACCTGGAGCGGGGCTTCGGCCGGCTGGACTGGCAGCCTGACGATCGCAACGCATTCCGCTTCAATCTGATGGCCGGCCGTTCATCATTCCAGCTCGCCAACCTGCGTTCCCAGCATGCCAATCGAATGGCGCAACGGCAGGGCTTGGAGGATTTCAGTGCCATGGCGGGCTGGGTCCGGACGCTGAGTTCACGCACCACTTTCGATAGCACCGCCTCGGTTCGTACCGCCGACGCCACCCTGCTACCCAGCGCCGGCGATACGCCAGTAACTGCCAGCCAGTGGCGCCGCCTCACCACACTTACTCTGTGGAACCGTATCAACACGGTCCGCGGCGCGCATCAACTCAAGGCGGGCATCGATTATCAGTATTTTCCCGTCGAAGAACGTTTCTCGTTCGGAATTACGGACTCCCGTTTCAACCATCCGGATTCCGAGGATTACATCGCGACGCTCCTTCCCCACGACCTTTCCCGAGGCGGCACGCTGTTCCATTTCCGGAACCGCGGCGCAGGAAGCATGTACACGGGATTTCTGCAGGATCAGATCCGCTGGCGGCAGTTCCAGTTCGCACTCGGTTTCCGGTATGACATCTACCGTTTCCTGGTCAACGGCAACCAATTCCAGCCGAGGCTTGGTGTTTCCTATCACATCGCACGCACCAACACGGTTCTGCGCGCTTCTTACAACCGGACCTACCAGACCCCGCCGAACGAGAACCTGCTGCTTTCAAGCGCCGAGGAATCCACCGTGCTGGTCGCCCCGGATGTCCGGGAAACGCTCGGCGGCGCGCTGGTCCGCATCCGCCCGGAGCGGCAGAACTTCTACGAAGTCGGATTGCAGCAAGCAGTCGGCCGGGTAGCTAGCCTGAATGTCTCTTACTATCACAAGAACGCCCGGGACCAGCAGGATAACAACAACTTCTTCAATACCCCAATCGTGTTTCCGATGGCATTGGCGCGTATCCGGGTCAACGGAGTGGAGGCGCGCGTGGTTCTACCGGAATTCAAAGGCATCACGGCGACGTTCGCCGCGACGCACGCAAGAGCCGTGTCGACACCGCCATTTACAGGCGGCCTGTTTATCGGGAACTCGGCGGTGGACATCCTCAGTGCCGGCCCGTTTGTCATTGATCACGACCAGAGGCTGAGCCTGCAAAGCGTAATTCACTGGCGGAACCGTAAGGGTTTCTTTGTCACCAACACCACCCGCTATGACAGCGGCTTGGTCACAAACCCGTCGGACGAAGACGAGGTGGCCGGGGATCCCGATCACGCCGATCTGCTGCCCTACGTCAACTTACGCTCCAATCCTCCCCGCACGCTGCCGCGGACGATTACCGACATCGCAGCAGGTTACGAGCGCTCTGGCGAAGGCCGCCGCAAATGGGAGGTCTCGCTCCAGGTCACCAACCTCACGAACCGTACCGCGCTGTATAACTTCCAGTCGCTGTTCGTCGGAACCCGGTTGGTACAGCCCCGCACGGCTGCGGTCCGGCTTCGTTGGTACTTCTGAGGCGCGAACCGCGCGGCATGCGCCTCCAGCGAAGGGGCCACCGATCGCCGATTCGGCTAACGGTCACCACGGACGGCGGGCATCCTCTACGCCGCGCATTCAGACTCTCTCACGTCCTGCCGATGCGAACCTTCAGGGCATCGCAACTTTCTTGATGGAAAACCGCCGCGGGTTGCACGTTGAACCATAAGCGGCCAGAAGCGGCGGGCCGGCACAAGGAGCCAAACAATGTCACACGTCGTTCGCAACGAGCCTTGGGGAGTCGTCGACATCGTCCTCAACGAAGGCCGAATCTTCTTTCAGCAGGACTGGTACTACATCTGGCAGGTGCGTCCGCCGCTCGCGGACTGGAATCAAGCCGAACGCCGCAACTTCCACAACACCGCCGACCGGCAAATCTGGTCGGTCTGGAGCAACCGCGTCCGGATTCCCGTGAGGCTTGGCGCCAACCCCGATGCGCGCGCCACCGATCTCGTCAATCGAACGCGCGGCCAGGTGCCGATCAATTTCGACATTCGATGGGTGACACGTCCCGGCCACTACACCGTCACCGCGGTCAAAACCCACGCGGGCTCAAGCGACCGGAGCGAAGTGGACTTCGGCGCCCGCACCATCACCTTCTATTCGCATGATCTCCCTGCCAGCGGCGCGTGCACCGATGCGGGCGTCTGCACACCCAACGGATTCCGGACGGCGCCGCACGAATTCGGCCACACATTCGATATTGACGACGAATACGGCGCGGGGAGCCCCCACATCGCCGATACCAACAGCATCATGAGCATCGGCAACCGGGTGCGGCCTCGCCATCTTCAGCTCATTGTGGATACACTGAATCGTATGATGCCCGGCTGCGTATTCAGCGTGCCGGCGGCATAGGACGCCATGCGGCAGATAACGTCAGAACGGCCATTCGCAAGCAGCGGGACACGGAGGGCGAACCTCGTGATTCTGCTCGCCGCCGCGCTGCCTTTGTACGCCGATGGGCCGCTCAAACCACCCGCCACTTACTCCACATACTCCAACAACGGCAAGTTTCACGCCGAAGTCCATGCCGCGAACCAGCGCACCACGATTTACGAGGGGAGCGGAAAGACGAGAAAGACCCTTTGGTCCATCCCCGGCTGGTATCGTGTCGCGGCAGTCTCGGATGATGGCCAAAGTCTCGTCACCGGATACGATGGAGTCAACCTGCTTCCGCGGAATTACACCGGCGGCGAAGTGCTGCTCACGTTCCACCGGGAAGGCAAACTGATCTCCAAGGTCACGGTTCGCGACCTACTTCCGGATCGCACGAAGTTACGCAAAACCGTTTCCCATTGGGCCTGGGGCAGCTATCTTGGCTTTGATGCCCAGAACCGTTACCAGGTGAAGCTTGTTACCGGTGTCACCGCCCTCTTTGACCCCTCCACCGGCCGCCGCCTGCAATAACTCCTCGTTCTCCGGTCCGATCGTACTCTTCCTCACCACCAGCATTATTTCCATCGATTGATTTAGAAATTTTTTACTTCGTTTTCTTCCCGAAACCCGCTTCATCCGTAAATCTATTGTGAGAGGAAAGGAGGAGCACTTACCATGAGCAATATCATCTACGCGGGAGTCGGCGGCACTGGCCCCTGGGATAACGGAAACTACCTGAAGGAGAACGGGCCCGAGACGTTCGTGAAAAAACTCGCGATCAATTGGCAATACGGCGCCGGCAAGAGCTATCACCGCGGACCGGGCGCGGAAGGAATCGGCACCAATACGCTGATCGTCAAGCAGGTGATCGACGATGTCCTGACGATGCGTAAGAACATGCCTGACTACAAGGGAATCGTCCTGTGCGGACATAGCCGGGGAGCGGCAAGTGTCATCGTCGCGGCGCGCCGGCTGATGTTCATGGGCATTGGCGTCGACGTGCTCGTACTGTTCGACCCGGTCAACTGCACGCCGTCGCTGGAGTCGCACTTCATCCCGAGCAACGTGAGGCACGTGATCAAACCGATGCGCCATCCGTCCACATGGTCGCGGCCGACGTGGGGGAACTGCGGCGCCGTGTGGAACCCGATCACGACGTCCTGCGCGTGGCAGTTCTTTAAGGGCACGCACGGCGCCATGGGAGGACAGGAGTGGCTGACAGCCAATGCGCAAGGCTACATCCATGAGTTCGCGGAACCCATGCGCACGACCGTCACGCTGGATGCGGATCGCATCGCGCGCGCCGACGTATGGAACTATGTCTATCCGAAGTTGACGAAGATCTGCGATGGTCTGGTAGGCGCAAGCGCCACGGCGCCGTCCAACGGCCAGCCATCGGCGGGCAATGGCAGCGGTTCCAACGGAACGTCCAAGGCCAACCACACCGTGGTAAGTGGAGAGAGCCTGTCACTGATCTCGGGTAAGTACTGGAAGGACGTGCTGCTGTGGCCCATCCTGTATGACGCCAATAAGTCAGTGGTCGGTCCAGATCCCAACAAGGTCCACCCCGGCCAGAAACTAACCATCCCGAGCATCGCCGCCTACAATCAGTCGCAGTTGAATGATGCCCGTGCACGGG
This sequence comes from Bryobacterales bacterium, assembly GCA_016789785.1. Next base: position 4,443 of record JAEUQE010000238.1, on the reverse strand, counting down.
GGCGTAGCTGGCGGTAGCATTGGCCGGTACTCACCACCACGAGATTCGCTGGCCCCACGTCCATGGAGGTGGCGCGCACTTGGATTCCGGTCGACATGGCGGCCACCAGCGGATTTACGATGGAAACGCTGCAGCGGTGTCGTGGGCTACCCGACAACCCGCCGGATTTCGATTGGACCCGGGACCCAGCGGCCCGGTCAAAGGCGGCAAACTCCGGGTCGACTTGATTGCGAGTTACTCGCCGGATTACGCGCCGTTGCCGGGATCTTCGCCCACAGCGCGCCAATCGACGCGTTGCTGGCTGCGGCAAGCTGGCGCCGGACGCGGTCCTCACGGCACTGGAGTTCCACGGAAAGGCCTACTCGCCAACCCAAGGATTCTATTGCGTCACCTGTCTCACCGCGTGCCCGATCGAGTTCCGCAGTCAACGCTTCCGGGAGTGCGTCCGCCGGCCGCCCTCCGGCCCGATCAGCCGCACTCCAAACCGAGGCCCGAAGTCAGTGGATGGAACCCGCAGTTTCGGGGCCGTCGGCATTCACACCGAGGGGCAGTTGCGTGGCGCTCCAGGTCCCTTCACTTCCCCAGTGGACTAGCTCTGCCGTGTGGATCGAGAGCGGCGCACGAAGGGCTCGCCGACGGCAAATGCTGGCGATGATAGCCCGGTCGTTAGTGATCACCGACCTACGTTTCTTGTTTGGCTTCGGGTGGGTTGGTGGGCCTGTGCAGACTCGAACTGCAGACCTCTACCGTGTCAAGGTACGGAAACTGAATTCACAGGTGTAACGTCGGAAGACCGGAGAGGATCAGCCCGCCTTCTTGAGCCCAAGCTGCTCCTGAAACGTCCGCACTGCGGCCTCCTGGCGCGCGAAGTCGTTCAGAGTGTAGAGGAGTGTAACGTCCATGTGTGTGTGGCCGGCGGCACGCATCGCCTGCAGGGGATCCGCCTGGGAGGCGATCGCCGTGATCGCTTCACGCCGGAAGACGTGAAAACCAAATCCCTTCCAGTAGATTCCGAGTTGTTTCGCCGCCTTCCGCAGGAAGTACCGGTTAATCGATCTGTCCTGGCGCGTCTGGCCGCGCCGAGTCCGGACGCCGAATACGAACTCCTCGGACGCTTGCGGCCCCGGATACACATCGCGCAAGAGACCGACCAGGTGTCCAAGAGGAAGGTCTCGGCAGGAATGCTCGCTCTTCGTCTCGTCGAGGTCGCCACGGTAGTAGCGCTGGCGGACCATCAGGACGCCTCGATCCAGATCCACATGCTTCCAACACAGTCCCATGACTTCCGAGATCCGCAGCGTGCAGAACAACGCGACCATCACGATGAGCCGAACATCGGACGGGAGCACATCGAGAAGGTGTCTTGTTTCCTCAACCGTCAGCTTGCGCCGTTCACGAGCCATCTTCTTGCGTCCAACTCTTGCATGGCGCGCCGGGTTCTTCCCTTCCCATCTGTCCCAGCGTTCCGCTTGGGAGAAGATCCCGCTCATCAGGTTCCGCAGGTCGCAGCGTGTCGACCACGCGAGTCCTTTGGCGGTCTTCTCCGCAAGCCAGAGATCGATACGCTTTGTGGTGATCTCCACCATAGGGAGGCTACCAAACGCTGGCCGGATATGGTTCTTCAAGTGGGAGAGGTACTTTTTCTGCGTTGAGGCGGATAGTGTCTCTGGAGCGAGTACGAAATCACGTTCGTATTCATCCAGGAACTCGCCGAACGTGGTTGGCATTTCCTGATATCGGCAGATTTGGCTGCAGCCTTGATGCACCTGAACGTGTCGGTCGCACGGCGCATCCCCAAGCGCTTATCGCCACACTCAGATGGGCGAATAGAGAACCGGGATCGGTCGAGGCCGATCGTGAGGATGGATACGGACAGTCTGAGTGTTCGTCTGGTGGTAGGATGATCAGAGAATCCCACGGCCCTCCGCGATCCCTCCGACATTGGACCAAGATTCCTGCCCTTCGCAAAGCGATGCTAGGGCGGCCCGGGAGGATGCTTCGGGCCGCCTGGAAAGCGAACTAGAGTTGCCGGCGGTAGCTCTTATCTGCAGGCCTCCCACGGAAACGACGAGCCGCCCGGTAGGAACGTCCCGCTGTAAGGCCAATTGACGTTTTGTGGATTCTGCGGGAAGCCTTGAAGCGGGAGATAGCCATTGCCATAGCAGGCCGCCCTCCAAGCGTTGCCGGAACCGAAGTTGAAGTTGTTGTCGGCAGCGATACTGATGTTTGTCGCAATGGGAACACCCGCGGTGTCGGTCAGCCGGAGGCCGTACTTCTGTGAGTATCCAGAATTGTTGCCGAACCTATTGAGTGTCAGAGAGATATTCCCTCCTTGGCGCCCTCCCGGAATGTTGTTATCGATGTGGAGGCCTCCCGCTTGAAGGTGCCAATTGTTGTCCCTGATCGTGTTGTCGTGTATCTGCACATCTGCCGCATTGTGCAAGGCAATACCGTCGAGGGCAAAGCCGGAAATAGTGTTGCCCGTAATCGTGATGTTCCGCCCGTAGATCTCCAGACCATCTGTAAGCGAGTTAGAGGGAGCGCCGGTCATGATGTTGCGGGCGATGTCGATCCGGTTTGCACAGCTATCGATAAACATTGCGCCACCGAAGTCGGTACCGCTATTGTGTACCCCAGAATCGTTATTGATGGTGTTGTCTCGTATCCCGATCCACCTCGCCATTCCGACGACGAGCGCCCCCTGCCCAGTGTTGTAGAAGTGATTGCCTTCAATCCGGGCATTTCTAACCTGATACGACGCTTGACTGTCCGGGTATCCCGCAGTATCGCAGGCCGGATAGCTGCTATATGCCTCATCTCCGTTTGTGAAGAAGCCGACCGTGGAGTGGTCGAAGTAGTTGTTGTGAATGTACAGATTCGCCACCCTGTTAGGACTTGCGTTTGCCACCAAGATGCCCATGGACTCCACATAGCTCCCGCCTTGACCCCAAGCCAAGCTGTTGTTGTACATCTCGACGCTATAGGGTCCCTGGTTCGAGAAGGGGCTCGCTGGCCATGCACCGTTGTCGGCCCGCTCGATTCGGATCAACGGGCCGTCTCCAAAGGTGTTGGGGTAGCCCGTATTCCAGAGGTTGAATCCGGTAATCGTGATGCCAGGATTGCTTGCGAAATTCACGTTGATGAGGGGCTGTCTGGGAGACGTCTGGTAGAGAACCATGTAAACGCCGTAGCCACTCAGGGTGAGATTTCCGCGGGAGACCGTGATTGGCTGATAGGTTTGGCCGGCTCCAACGCTGTAGACGACTCCGGGAGGACCCAATCGGCAAAAGGTGTTCGAAGGATTGTTGATGCAGGCCTGCAGGTCGGCAGGCGTACAAGTGCTCGTTCCGGATTGATTGCAGTTCTGAGCCGACATACCGCTCAATCCAGCAATCACGAACGTGACGATAGCGGTGCGAACAGACATGGCTACTCCTTTTCTGGTTTGTATCACCGAACTGTCGCACGTAGCTGAGTTTGTAGGCCCGAAGCTACGCACGTTGCGAGATGCCTCGCTGAGATTCAAACGGGGAGCACTTCAAGGGGAGCAGGACCGAACGGGGAGGAACTACAACCCCACTATGCGCCTGATTCTCTCTAGTGTCAACGAAGAAAATTCGGGAGATCCAGAGAATCTTGTTGCATAAAAGAAAGTTTGGCGAAATCGCCGCATCGGACGGAGGTGATCGTGCGGCGCAGAGCGGTGCGGAAGATAGATATCATTTTCCGCCCGCCACGCACCCAGAAGGGTGGCGAGTCAGGCCGCGGCCCGCCAGGCCGAAACGGGCAGATCGCGGAATTCCTGAAAAGAAGCAAAGCTCGTTCGGACACGCAGCCAAGTGGACGGACGGTCTGAGTGTTCGGCCTGATACCAATCAAGGTAGCGCTCGGCCGCTTGAGCGAAGTTCTCTGTCATTGCCGAAGTATCGGCGGGATGAGGGCGGGTTGTTAGGTTTGTGAACCCCGAGGAATTTTGCCACACCGATAGCGATAATCGCCAGATGCTCGCCGCACGGAACCGCAGCCAGACCATGCTCTTGACGTGGCGAGTTAGTCGGCCTCCTTCGACGACAAAACGGCGCAGGCGTCTGACAGGCGCGGTGCAGGGCGGTAGATGCGATTCTTCAGCCGCCCCAGACCGCGCGTTGACGCCCGCGCCCCGCCGAGCCGATCGGATCGCCAGCAGGGGAATTCGCGGCGGGCGTTATTGCCCGAAGAACCACATCCCCGCAGTGATGTGATGCCCAAAAGGACGGTCCCGGCGGAAACCGGCCTATCGGCTCTGAGAAGTGGGTGGAGTCAGCTTCTTGGGCGCTAACAAAAGACTCACGTCCCGCTTCAACTCCTTCGTCAGCCAGAGGTTTACCTTTTCGACTCCCTCTGCGTCAAGGCGTTGGGAAACCGTTCGGTATGCGGCGAGCCGTTCATCGAGCCTGGTTCGAT
>JAEUQE010000237.1 GCA_016789785.1 Bryobacterales bacterium | reverse complement strand
AGCATGCCGAGGTCTTTCTTCCAGATGAGCTTGCCATTGAAGTCGTAGACGTAGAGGCCTTCGGAGCCGAAGAAGGCAACGATGTGTTTGCCGTCGGTGGCCATGGAAGGATTGGCGTGGCTGGATTTCGGATGGCGCTTCACTTTCGGCACACCGCTGGCGGCGGTACGAGTCCAGAGGACTTTGCCGGACTTGCGATCGATGCAATAGACGTTGAAGCTCTGCGCGGGTTCATCCTTGACGGGCTGAATGTCGCCATAGAGACCGAGTTTCACGGCCGAAGATCCCGATGCGGGGACGGCGCTGGTGAGGAAGATACGATCTTTCCAGATGACCGGGCTGGAGTAGCCGAGTCCCGGAATCTCTGTCTTCCAGAGGACGGATTTACCGGACTCGCCGTTCCATTCGGTGGGTGTGGAGCCGGAGCCGATGCCGCTGGCTGCGTGTCCGCGGAACTGCGGCCAGTTGTCGTCCGCGGCGAGCCCGATGGTGACGGTCGCGGTGGCGGTGAGGAGAAAGCGTAGTGTGTGTGAAATCCCAGTCACATCTCCAACCTTAGCCCGGCAGGGAGGCTGCTTACAACTGAGGCGACGGTAACATGGTGTGCGATCCGCGAATGTTCATCCCTGGGGCGCAGGGTCCAACTGTGTAGCGGCATCACACTGCTATCATGAATGCGTTTCGAAGCAACCACTTCAATCAATGGCATATAGTCAAAACCTGACAGAAGCAGCCCGGCGTCACTACAAGGCAGCGCAGGTGCTCTACGGAGAGGCGGGTCCTGGCACTCAACCGCGATGCCGGGCCGTCGCGGGATACCTATATGGGATTGCCGGGGAACTCGCCGTCAAGCAGATGATGCGTGTCAGCGGGATCCGGCCGGCGCCCGCCAGTCGCGGCGAGGACCCGTACTTCGCGCACTTTCCAGACCTCAAGACGATGCTGTCGACTGCGACGGGGCGGCGTGGAAACGAACTCCGCAAGTTGTCCGAGGATCCGAGGCTGTTCCAGAATTGGGCCATTGCGATGCGTTATGCACCAACCGCCGAAATCAAGACGGAATGGGTGGATGGTTGGAAATCTTCCGCCGAGAATCTGATCGCTAAGATGGGAATATCATGAGCGGCCCCAAAGTCTTCTTTGATGAGTCGTTGCCAGTGTTGGTTCGAGAGCTTGCGCACCAACTGGGCGGAGAGGTTCTCGAACAAGGGCTTGTGGCACGCGATACGAGTGGCCGTCTGCACTTTCTTAGTTCCTCGCCGCCGATTCCTGATGAAGCGCGCGCCACTATCGAAGACCGCCTCAGGCAGGTCCTCGGCGGTTATGTGCGGCCGGATCGCGTGATCTCGTTCCGAGATGAACCAGGTGTCGCGGCACTTGTCGAGGAGAGCCGCACGGCCGCGTTTCCGATGCGGCACGACTCGCTCGACTTCAGGCTCCTGGATCGCCGCATCGTCGGATCGGCGTGGGTCGATCCTCCGCAAGAAGTCGTTGCTCAGCCACCGCGGATCGTTTTTGCAAGTTTGAAAGGTGGTGTTGGCCGGACGACGGCACTTGCCGTCACAGCTTCGGATCTGGCACGCCGCAACCGGAATATCCTTGTGATCGACCTTGACCTGGAAGCGCCCGGCCTTGGTGACATGCTTCTCGACGATGATAGGATGCCCCGTTTCGGCACCGTCGACTACCTTGTCGAGAATGGCCTCGGCGGCGTTCCGGAACAGTATGTTTCAGACTTCGTCGGCACGAGCGCACTGACCACTCCAGGTGGGGGGAGGGTTGACGTGCTACCAGCGCTTGGAAGGCAAGCCGCCGATCAACCGTCCGACACGCTTGCCAAGCTTTCGCGCGCGATGCTGGAGGATGTTGGCCCCGATGGCGACGTCGTTACCGTAACCGGCCAGATTGCCGAAATGATTGCCCGATTCGCTGGGCGAGAGAGCTACGACGTGGTGTTGATCGACAGTAGAGCCGGGTTGTCGGAACTCGCCGCGCCAGCTATCTTGGGGCTCGGGGCAAACGTGCTGCTTTTCGGCACGGCGCAGCGGCAGACTATTCAGGGTTACGCAGCGCTCTTTGGCGGCTTGAAACTTCTCGCCGAACGCGACCGCACGTCGGGACGGCGAGCGGAATGGAGGCTGCTGCTGAAAGCGGTCTACGCAAAGGCCAGTATGGCCGACTCCACGGCCACACGGTATCGGGACGACCTCTATGATCTGTTTGCAGACAATCTCTACGACGCGGAGGACCCCCTTCAAACGAACGCAGAAGCGATCAACTTCGACATCGACGACACAAGCGCGCCCCATTGGCCACTGGTGATTCCTTTCCACCAAAGCCTGATTGATTTCGATCCCGTCCGGGCACCGCACCAACTGAGCGAGCCGTTCTATGAGCAGGCATTCCGTCCGTTTCTCGACGGCATCGATTCGATCGTCGCCTTTGGCGGACCGTCACTCACTGACTTGGAGAGCCAGCGATGAGCGGCGTACCCAGCATTGACGTAAGTCCTATTCGCGAGGCGATGGCTGGGTTTGAGATCTCTGCCCGCGTTGAACCTAACGAGAGCATCGGACTCGATCGTGTCTTTTTCCCGGATGCACACCGCGGCGTCCTCGACGTGAGACGCCAGCTTGTTGTTGGCAATCGTGGCACGGGAAAGAGTTTTTGGACGCACGCTTTGACGAATCCCGAAGTTCGCAACCGGGTGGCCGATGCCTATACGTTCCCTGCTCTTGCGCAGACGAACGTCATCATTGGATTTAACGGATCGACGAAGCTCAGTGGGATCGCACCCACGATTGAAGAGATTCAAGCCGCACGTAAGGCGGAGGTGGATCCGGAACTGGTCTGGCGGGCAGTGATTCTTCGCGCGGTCCGTTCCGTGAATTCGCGTGAGGGCGTCCCGTGCTTCGCCGATGCACTCGGCCAACTCAGGGCGCGTCCGGTGGACTACGCAGTTGAACTGACGGCTGCGGACGATGCGGCGTCCAAGGAGGGGAGATCCACGCTCATCGTTTTCGATGCGTTGGATCGCCTCGCTCATGAGTGGGGTCAAATCCGGGAGATCACAAAGGGGCTACTCCTCACCGTGCTGGGCCTTCAGTCGTTCCGCAGCATCCGCGCCAAGGTCTTCATGCGAGTAGACCAGGTTTCCGATGTAGACCTCTTCCGCTTCCCGGACAGCTCGAAGATCCGCAATGACCGTGTCGATCTCACGTGGCAGTCACATGAACTATATGGATTACTGTTTTTCGAACTCTTGCGTCAACAAGGCGCTGCATCGCCCCTGCGTGAACTTGCAAGAGGGCTCGGTGTAGGCGCCGCCTTGCCATCGGGGGGGCGCCTGAATGCAGTGCCGAGTGAGCAGAGTGTTCTGGTCAGCGCGATTGCCGGAGACTACATGGGGAAAAGCCCGAAGCGAGGTCGCGTCTATACGTGGGTGCCGCTACATCTCGGCGATGCGGCGAACACCTGTTCCCCCAGAACGTTCCTCACCGCTTGGAAATCTGCCGCAGAGCATCGTCCCGCGCTTCAAGCACAGGTCGTCGATCACTTGGGCCTCAGTGAAGGTGTGAGGATGGCTTCGAGCGCCAGGTTAACCGAACTCCGCGAAGACTATCCCTGGATCGATCTCGCTCTCGCGCCCTTGAGCGGGAAGCTTGTTCCGATTGCGAAAGCCGACCTCTTCGACCTGTGGAAGGAGGCCCGCGTCACCGAGCGCATCACACAACAAGCAGAGCGCAGTCGGTGGCTTCTGCCAATCGGCGTGGCCATCGAGAACAGCCCGGAAGCTCTGCTTCGGACGATGGCGAGTATCGCCGTCATGGAGGAGCGCGCGAATGGCAAGATCAACGTCCCGGACATTTTTCGGGTCGAAGCCAAGATCCTCCGCAAGGGAGGAGTTGCGGTGCCTCGCAGGAACTGAGGCATCGATCGCGGCCTTGTGTAACGCGACACTTGATGGATCTTCGACATCTTCGACCCAGAAGGTTCCCATGCGTGCGCTGGTTCGATAGAATCGGCTCGTAATCATATTTTCCCGGGAGGTGATCCCCATGCCTCAAGATAGTTCCTCCGGCGATTCGCAACGCCGCGCTTTTCTTCAAACAGCAACTGGCCTTCTGATCCTCCAGCCGCAAACGGTGTTTGGCTCGCAGGCGAACTCGAATGTCGAATTCGGGCTGATCGGCTGCGGTGGCCGCGGAAACTGGATCACGCCGTTGTTTCACGAGTACACCGGAGCCCGTGTGGTCGCGCTGGCCGATGTGCAGCGCCCGCATCTGGATGCGACGCGGGAGAAGTTCAGTGTCGACGCCACGCGAGCCTACTACGGCCCGCAGGCCGCGCGCGAGTTGATCGCATCCAAGGTGGATGCCGTGGTGATCGAGACGCCGACCTACTATCACCCCGAGCACGCACAGATGGCTGTGGATGCCGGCAAGCATGTGTTCATGGCGAAGCCGGTCGCGGTGGATGTGCCGGGCTGCCAGACAGTGACCGAGAGCGGGCGCAAGGCGATGTCGAAGAAGCTCAGCTACTGGGTGGATTTTCAGACGCGTGCGCGCGATGTTTACAAGGAAGTCGCGCGGCGAGTGCACGGCGGTGACATCGGCAAGCCCGTGTTTGCGCAGGTGCACTACTATGCGGGGCGTCCTTCGAAGGACAAGTCGAAGCCAGGGATGGATCCGGGCCAGCGCCGGATGCTGAACTTCTACATGGACAAAGTGCTGGGCGGCGATATCATCGTGGAACAGAACATCCACGTGATTGATGTCGCCAACTGGCTGCTGGGCGGGCATCCGCTGAAGGCGCATGGTACGGGCGGGCGCACCGATTGGAGTGGCACCGACTACGATGCGGGTGATGCCTGGGACCACTTTGCCGTGAACTTCTGGTATCCGGACAACGTGCATGCGAGCTTCAGTTCGCACCAGTTGACGCGCGCGTTCTCCGATCTCTGCGTACAGGTGTTCGGCATTCGCGGCTGCGCCGATACGCACTATGGCGGCACGGTCCGCATTCTGGGCGAGAAGCCGTATGAAGGCGTGGCGAAGGACGATACGTTTCGGGGCGGGGCCGTGGAGAATGCGAAGATGTTCATCGCGGCGGTTCGCGAGGGCAAGCCGATTTACAACTTTGAGCCGTCGGTGGAATCGAACCTGACGGCGATTCTTGGAAGGACCGCGGCGTATCAGCAGCGCGAAGTGACGTGGGAGGAACTGCTGCAGTCGCGCGAGAAGTGGAACGCGGATATGAAGCTTGCGTGGTGACACGCGGCGCAAAACGATAGGATCTTGAACATATGCCGGAAATCATACTGATCGCCAATGGCGATCTGCGTCTTTCAGCGAATCGTGTCTGCTGGCCCGCACAACAGGAAGCCGAGCAGGCGGTGATCGCCGCGATTGAAAAGCTTGGCCACAAGGTGCGGCGCGGGCACTCCGTGGATCCGGTGAAGCAGCATGGCTTCATCGATTCGCAACGCTACGGGATGGAAGTGTTTCGGACCATCCCGCGCGATGCCTACCTGGTGGTGGTCGAAGCCGTGTGGCAGTACAGCCATCATCTGCTGCACGGGCTTTACACGCACCAGGGCCCGATTCTTACCGTTGCCAATTGGAGCGGGCAGTGGCCCGGCTTGGTCGGCCTGCTGAACTTGAATGGATCGCTCACGAAGGCGGGCGTGAAGTTCTCGACGATTTGGTCGAAGGACTTCACGGATGAATTCTTCCTCGGCAATCTCAAGCGGTGGCTGGCAGGCGAGACGATCGTGCACGACATCTCTCATGTGAAGCCGCTTGCGGAGGTTGCCGTGGGCGCGGAAGCGAAGGCGCTAGGCGAGCAGTTGGCTGCGGAGTTGCAGCGTGACAAAGCCATCATGGGCGTGTTCGATGAAGGCTGCATGGGGATGTACAACGCGATCATCCCGGATGAGTTGCTGCATCCGGTGGGCGTGTTCAAGGAGCGGCTGTCGCAATCGGCGTTGTTCGCGGCGATGCGGACGGTGACGGATGCCGAAGCGTCGGCGGTCCGCCATTGGTTGGATGCGCGCGGCATGCGATTCCAGACGGGGTCGAATGAAGAGACGGAACTGACCGAGCGGCAACTTCTGGAGCAATGCAAGATGTACGTTGCTTCGGTGCGGATCGCCGATGAATTTGGATGCGCGGCCATCGGCATTCAGTATCAGCAGGGGTTGAAGGATTGCTGTCCCGCATCGGATTTGGTGGAGGGAATGTTGAACAATCCCGATCGTCCGCCGGTGACCGCGGCCGGCACTGGCAGGATGTTGTTCGAGGGCGAGATGCTGCCGCACTTTAACGAAGTGGATGAATGCGCGGGACTGGATGGCCTGGTGACGTATCGGGTGTGGAAGGCGATGGGTCTGGATCCGTCGAACACGCTGCACGATGTGCGTTACGGCGAAGAATACGACGGGCAGTTTGTGTGGGTGTTCGAGATTTCGGGCGCGGCGCCGGCGTCGCACTTCACCGGCGGATACGCGGGCGCGGTGAGCGAACGCCAGCCTCCGATGTACTTCCCGTTGGGGGGCGGAACCATGAAGGGCATTTCGAAGCCCGGAGAGGTGGTGTGGAGCCGTGTGTTTGTGGAGGATGGGAAGCTGAAGGCGGATCTCGGGCTGGCGGAGGTGATTGCGATGCCGCGGGAGGAGACCGAGAGGCGCTGGAAGATCACCACGCCACAGTGGCCAATCATGCATGCGGTGACGCGTGGGGTGTCTCGGGATCAGATGATGGCGCGGCACAAGTCGAACCATATTCAGGTGGCGTACGCGCCGTCGATGGCGGAGGCGAAAAAGGCGCTGCATGCGAAGGCGTCGATGTTTGCGGCGCTGGGGATGGAGGTAGCGATCTGCGGAGCGGTGTAGTTGCGAGCGTGGCGATCGCGCGCGGCGGGGCTCTGATTCTTCGACAATCTGATGAAAAGTGATGAAAAGTGAGAGGCGAGGCGGTGCCCGGTGCGGGGCACCGCTGTCGAAACGGCGCCGGTGCAGGCGGTTGAACCTGGTGAGTTGTCAAAGATCAGGTGGCGCGGGCGCCGAGTTTCCGGAAAATCTGATGAAAAATGATGAAAAGTGATGAATCGGGCTACGTGTGTGCGCCGGCGGTGGTCTGGCGCATCAGGCAGCACTTCTTGAACTTAAGGCCGCTGCCACAAGGGCACCTCTGATTGCGGGGCGTGCGGGCGGTGCTGCCGGCGGGGGCCATTGTTGCCGCGGACACTGGTTGCGCGGTTGGGGATTCGGCGCTTGATTCTTGCGGAGTTGGCCCGGCTGGTTTCGAAGGAGCTGGTTTCGAAGGGGCTGGTTCCGAAGCGGGCTCGTTGGCTGGCGTGCTCTGTGTCGCAGTACTGCCGGGCAGGACACTGGTGGGGGCCGGGTGATGGAACATGGCGCCAAACATCTCTTTTGGGTCCACCGTGGCAGTGTCGATGTTGAAGCTGGTGGCGTAGCGGATGACCGTGAGCGCGGCGCGAAGGCGCGTGCTGGTGGGGGTCTGCGGATCCTGGAGCACGTTGCGCAACACGCTGATGGCGGAGGGAGTAAGGGTTTCGATCTCTTCCTGAACTCGGGACATGCGTTCGAAGCAGGCGTCGCGGAGAGTGGAGGCGAATTGCGGGTGGTTGCGGCACCAGTTGTGGACGGTGGTGCGATGGACACCCACGGCAGCGGCGGCCTGGGTGACGGAGACGCCGGAAGCGAGATCCTTGAGGACCTGGAGATGAACCGGCTTGAGTTCGCGGAGTTCCGAGGATGCGCGTTGGAAGGTCATGGCTTGTTTCCGATTTCAGTGTAGGCGGGAGGGAAGCGTAGATACGGCGAAACTGGATGGAAATGATTGAAAATGGAACATCGATTTTTTGAGATTTCCTGAAATGGCGGCTTGCACTGTAGCAGTCCGGTTGAGTGGAGAGGAGCGGCGGGGCATCCGGGTGCGCGGCGTCCTTCGAAGAAGCCGGTTCATCCGATTGCGGCGCCGGAGGACGGCGTTCCGGTCGCTTCGCTCTTTGGGTGATCCGGAGCAGGCCGGAAGGCGGCGGCGCCGACGGCGGGACCATCCAGTACAACTCTCGTGCGCCAAGCCCTGGCATCTCCGATCGCTCAGCCGGCGATGCTTCGATTCCTCTCAATCGCCATCCGCTGATTCCAGCGCCTTGAACTGGAGCCTCACCTTCAGCCCACTGAGATGAGTCCAGGGAAGCAGGTGCTCATGTTGGAGCCTTCCAGCGAGAATCCCGGGTGAGATGCCGAGCCGCCTTGCCCAGTCCCGCACCTGCGCCGCGCTGCGCGGCCGGCTCTGGCAGACCTTCTTCCATTCCGCTGGTGGAATCAGCATGTCCCGGGCGAACCGGTCCGCTTCGGCTTCGTGCTCGTCCTTCTGGCTGTCGATCTCCACGTAAACTCCTTTCTTCGGGTGAAGAAGAATGTGCGCTGCCTCGTGGAAGAAGGTAAACCAGAATTGGTCATCACTCTTGCCGCGCAGACTCAATTGGAGAATGGCCTTCTCGGGGCTGATCCACTGTGTCACGCCCCACGCCCGGCTCCCGGCCATCTCCTGGACGAAGACCAGGGCAACCCCAGCCGGCGCGCAAAGCAGTCGCATTCGTCGCAGCACGTTTTCCGGAGAAGCCGTGCTCAACTCACGGATCTCCCGTAGCGCACTCCGGAACTTCTGTGCATCGTAGGGTTCACAGTGGATCCGCTGTGCCTGAAGCTCGCCGAGCCGCATCCAGGCCAACAGCGCATACTTGTCCACTTCATGCGCCAGCGACTGCCGGAAAGCAACGCATTTGTCGTCTCCAATACGGGCCATCGCCTCGAATGAGGCGACGCCGAAGAAATTGAGGATCTCACGGAGCCGGTCGACAGGATCAGCCCGCTTGGAGAGGATTCCCAACTTCACCAGTTGCGCCACGGGCAGGCGATCCAGCCACTCCTGCTTGCCGGCGAGATCCGCGGCCTCGTCGTTGCGAGCCAGATGCCGGCGAAAGTTCGCTTCAGCGTTCGCCCAGAAGCGCGCGGGAATCCCCAGCACCCGTTCGAGTTGCACCGTGGTTTCGGGCAGCAGTGGAGCCTTGCCCTTCACGATTTCGTTGACGGTCTTTTTTGTGCGGCCGATTCTCTCAGCCAACTCCGCCTGCGTCATGCCGAGTTCCTGTAGCTTCTCTTCGAGAATCTCTCCGGGGGGCGTGACGAAGTCCGGCTCGTATGTGTTCGCAAAGTAGCTACTCATGGGTATCCTCGATTCCAAGAATGGTGACGGCGCTGAGCTGGTTCCAGTCCATACCGCCCGATGCCCGCGACGGAATTGGGTCGTGATCCGGCGTAAGGATCAGCCGGTAAGGGCCGTCCAGATTGTTGGATGTCAGCACCGCGCCTCGGTGAGGCCTATTCCCTGATCGGATTGCCCTCATCCCGGTGGATCCACTCGAGGTCGCCCTTCGGGTTGAAGGTGTAAACGTCTCCCTCCCAAAGGCCAATCCGGAGAACCCCGCCTTTCTCGTCGTCATGCTGGGGTTTCGGCGATGCCCGAACCCATACGCCGCAGTCTTTGGCGAGCCTCCTGCAGAAGGCAACGCCTTCCGAGTTACCTGCGACAGAACAGGCGTAAATGTTGACCCATTTGAAAACGCCCAGCCAGGTTTGGACATCCGCGATGTTCTGTATCGATATTCCGGAGGATCCAACGGAGATGAACCCGGGTGAACCATGGGCGTGAATATCCAATACAAGGTTACCGCCAAGAATACTGCGAATCGAGGCGGCCGTGCCGGCGAGACCGGCTATGACCGCCTGCGTCGAGTGTTGCTTGTTGCACCACGTCGTACAGGTATAGATGGTGCCTACCGGCGTACGGTTATGCGCGATCGTCTTCCCCTCACGCACATAAACCCTTTCGTCCACCAAGGCGACATGAGTTACCATTCGCGATTTCCCTTCCGAACTGGATCGGCGCGCTCTTCTGGCGCCCAAGATGCTCCCCTCTAAGTCCCGCGCGACGCCGGCTTGTTACAGGTGCAAGCCCTTTTCTGCGACGTCGCCGGCTCACTGATGTGGGCTTACAAGCTGCGCGCAGGTACCAGCAGAGCCGCTGCTTCCGCCGAGAGGCAATCTTGCGGACAATCTCGATATTCTGTTCGTGACAGTTCCTGACCCTGCGCATGGACGCGGAGGCGAGGGTCTGGTGCGCGAGGGGTCTGATGGCTGCTGAGGCATGTGGCGGCGCCAGGCTAGACGACTCGTCTCGGTGCAGGGCGAGGTGCACGAAAGTGCGCGATCGCCGAGGTACTACGAGCCAACGCCCTTCGGCCGCCGTAGCCGCCAGGGAGATTCGCCGGCCCCGGCCCCGGGCACGGGCCTCGACATGAGTGTCGAGGCGGCAGACTGAAGTCTGCGTTACTGTTGCCTGGTGCCGCGAAGCGCGACCGGCAATTCCGTAGTGACTTCGTAGATTTCGCTTGATTCCAGCCAGACCTTGCGTTAGGCTGAGGCATGAGGCTTCGCCGTACCGCAGTCCTCCGCCTCCGCCCTCGCGTGACCGCCGAACTCGGCCGCGTCAACGTCCAGCGCTTCGACGCCGTCACGAAACTCATCCAGGAATCCGGCGCTATCGTTCTTGCCGATGTCCTCGAAAGGCTCTATCCGGAACAGGCGCGCGAAGCTGCGCTGACGAATTTCCGGCAATTCCGGGAAACGCTTGCCGGCGCAGCCCGCGAAGCAGGCGTCGCGCTCACCCTCGAGACCGACCGCAAGACACGCGACGAGCCCGCCGACCGCATCGCCTGGTTCGAAGGCGAGGATGAGGCCGTGGTGGAGGTCGAGCGGATGACCGCCGCCGAGACACGCGGGCCAGACCGCACGCCGCAGGAGGCGGTGGACATCAGCCGCCGGCGAGCCCGCTACTTCGTCTCCTACGCCCAGGCCGACCGGAAGCACGTCAAGGCGCTTTTCGATCTGCTCGGACCCCTGTTCACAGCCGCCAGCGAGTTCGCCTTCGAACGATGGTCGGATCAAGACATCCTCCCCGGCGAGCGCTGGCGCGAAGAGATCGAGCAGGCCATGCGGGAGTGCGACCTCGGGCTGCTACTGGTAAGTCCCAACTTCCTTGCGAGTAAGTTCATCACCAAGGAGGAACTCCCCTACTTCCTTCAATGGAAGCCCGCGGTTCCCGTCGCGCTCGTTCCGATCCTGTTCGACGGCTCGCTCGACCTGAAGGGACTTGAGGAGATGCAAGTCTTCCGGGACTCCGACAAGAGGGCGTTTTCCGAGCGGTCCGCCGGCAACCCGCGCCAACGCTTCGCGCAAGAACTCTTCCGCCAGATCTGCCAGCGCCTCCAGAAACTGGACGGCCCCGTGCCGCCCCCGCCACCTCCTCGCGGTGAGCGCGTCGAGAGACGCGGTGTCGAGAGACGCGGTGTCGAGCGACGCTGGGAAGAGCATCTGCGCCGCGCCGCGGAATACGACTTCGATTGCGCCAGCTTTGTCGGTCCTGCGGGCTTCGCCAGTTCCATGGACAAGCTCGAAGCCGAGCACACCCCCGACGGCAATCACCCACGCGCGGAGGCGATGCAGTTCCTGCGCGAGTGGATCGCCGATCCGAAGTCTCCCCGCTACTGCGCACTGCTCGGCGAATACGGCATGGGCAAGACCACCACCTGCAAAGCCCTCTTGCGGGAACTCTATCAGATGCGTAGCGAGGGGAAGCCGGTCCCGGTGCCCGTCTACCTCGACCTGGGCCACGTCGGCGATGCCGCAAAACGCGATCTGACGTTCAGCGAGATCCTTGCCGAGATTCTAAAACGCGGCTGGAAAGGCGGCCTGAACGAGCAGCCGCTCGAAGCCGGCGAACTGACGCGCATCCTCGCCGACCGCGAAACGTTGGTGATCTTCGACGGGCTCGATGAAGTCCTGGTCCACCTTACACCGAACCAGGGAAATCGCTTTACGCGCGAGCTGTTTCGCGTCCTGCCCGACGCCGACGCCGAAGGCTGCAAGACGCGGCTGCTGATTACCTGCCGCACACACTACTTCCGTACTCTCCGCGACCAGAAGACACACTTCACCACGCAGGATCGCGACAACGTGCGCAGCGAGCACTACCGTGCGTTCGTGCTGCTGCCCTTTGCCGAAGATCAGATCCGCACGTATCTCCAGCAGACGCTCCCGGATGAAAACATCGAGCGCGTTATGGGCGTGATCCGCGAAGTCCATAACCTGCGCGAAGTCGCCGAGCGGCCTTACACGCTCAGCCTCATCGCTCGCCACTTCGCACAAATCGAGCGGTGGAAGGCGGAGGGCCGCCGTGTCACTGGTCTGACGCTCTACCAGCACATGGTGAACTCGTGGCTGGAACGGGATGAGGGCAAGCATCAGATTACGCCCGACCACAAGCAGATGCTCATGGAGTATTTTGCCGCCGAGGTGCTACGCTCGGGCAAGAGAACCTGGAACGTTGCACAAGTGGAGCAGTGGCTCATCGATTTCCTGCGGGCCAATCCCGCCATCGCCGAACACTATCACGGGCGGGATCGAGTACTGCTGAAGGAGGATCTGCGTACCGCTACCTTTCTGGTCCGCGAGGGAGAGGACGCGTTCCGTTTCGCGCACACATCCCTCCAGGAGTACTTTGTCGCGGGTTATCTCCGCCGGGCCTTGCTCGACGGTGCGCCGGCGTCGTGGGCAGTGCCGGGGGTGAGCCGGGAGACGCTGGACTTTCTTGGACAGTGGCTGCTCGAAAGGCAGGGCGATCGCGATGGCGCGCTTCGGTGTCTGGAACAACTGCGGGACCGCTATGTTGCGAACGCGAGCGAACTGGCGTTCCGATACTGCCTGCTCGCGCACCGCAAGGGTTACCCGGTCCCCTCGTTGGCCGGCTTCCAACTCCCCGGTGCGGATCTGACTGAGATGGACATTGAGGGGACTGCCGATCGTCCCTTGATCCTCGTGAGTTCCAATTTCGAAGGTGCGCGGCTGCTCAACTCGCGCTGGCGTCATTGCCAGTTGGACGCCGGCAACTTCCAATACTCAGATGCGGAGAATGCGGAGTTCCTCAACTGCCGCCTCACGTCGACTTACTGGCGAAGAGCGAAACTGATCGCCACCGTTCACCGGGACTGCGACATCAAGGACGCGGACTATGCAACCGCAGAGTTTGGCCGACCGCAGTGGCTACGGAGCCAGCAGAAGCCACTCCGTATCGTGGACGGGATGCCAGGTTCAGGCGTGTTCCTGGAGTCCCACGGCGACGCGTTGGTCAGTGTCGCTTCGGGCCATCAAGACGATGTCTTGAGTTGCGCCTTCTCGCCCGATGGCACACGCTTGGCCTCCGCCTCTTCCGACCGCACCGTGCGGATCTGGGATCCCACCACCGGCGCCTGTCTGCGCGTGCTCGAAGGCCATCAAGCCGTTATCTGGAGTTGCGCCTTCTCGCCCGATGGAACACGCTTGGCCTCCGCCTCTGACGACCGCACCGTGCGGATCTGGGATCCCACCACCGGCGCTTGTCTGCGCGTGCTCGAAGGCCATCGATACGATGTCTTGAGTTGCGCCTTC
>JAEUQE010000236.1 GCA_016789785.1 Bryobacterales bacterium | reverse complement strand
GCCAAGATCGCTGCTAAACGGCTGGTTCGCGCAGCCTGACGGAATACGTCACCGTAATTCTGAACGCGAGTACTTAGCTAGACGCTCTGCGAGCGGCTGTCGCGGGAAATGGAAGCCGCAAAGGTGGATTCTGGCAAATAAAGATTGAAATCAACTCCAAGCTTCCAGTACACTCGCCCCAGAGGTTCAAGTGACGACGATGCTAAAAGTCATGATGGCTGCTGTTCTTTTGTCCGGTTCGGTCGCCCGCGGGGCGATCATTGTTCAGCAAACCTTGGGAGAGCTGGATTTCGCAGACCTCGCAACAGCGCAAAGTGCGACTTACCTGACCGCCGCTGGAAACGAGGCTTCTCCCTTCAACCAGATCTTCGGAGGAGATGCTGTCGCCAACGGCAGTTTTAGTTGGACATTCAGTTACTCAGTCATCGCACAATCGATCGGCTCCGCGTCGATCCTGATGGCGCTGTACGAAACGGAGTCCAGCGCCAGCGGTAACCAGATCGCGTCGTTTACTCTGAACGGCGTGGACCTCACGGCGGCTCTCAATGTCTTGCACGAATCGATCCCTGGCGTGAGCAGCCAAATCGTCCACTACACCCTGAATTTACCTTCGCCAGTGTTCGCACAGTTGGCGTCGGGAACAGCTACCTTTTCGTTAACCCTCCAGGGTCCGGGACTGGGCGTATTGGGCGACACGACTTTCAATGGTGGCGGCATCGATTTCTCTACTCTCACCATTAACGACACGGCCAACAACGCCGATGTTCCGGAACCGGCATCGATCGGTTTGGTTGCGAGTGGTCTGCTTGCCGCGGCGTTCGCCCGGCGATTCGCGTCACGCCCCTGATTCTTCCTGGGACTACGATTAATCGGCGGCTTTCGCTTCCGCACCGCGGCGGCGCTCGGGTGTGTTCGGCACCTTGTTCACCAGTTGGTTCGACTTCCCACTACGCTTCTTCAACTCGAAGGCGTCGTAGAGTACGCCACGCGCGGTGTGGGCTTGATAGGACAACATATCGCCATCCACGCGCACGATCTGAAAGAGCTGCGTGTCTTCCGCCGAACGCTGCATCGTCGGATTGCGATCCAGGCCATACATCTTCGGCCCTGATACCGACACCACATACACCGTTCCATTCTTGCCCGTCTGCGCGTTGACACCGGTCATCAGATTCGTGCGGGCGTAAGTATGGTCGTGGCCAGTCATCACGAGATCCACGGCATGCTTATCGAAAACCGGCTGCCACACTTCCCGTAGCGCTTTGTTGTCTCTGCTCCGCGCCGCCGAGTAGATCGGATGATGGAACGTCGCGATCACCCAGCGCTGCGTGTTCGACGCGAGCAGCTTATCCAGCCACTCCGCCTGCTCCTGCTGCCTCTCATTCGAATTCAAAGCAATCATGCGGACGCCTTGAATATCGATGTAGTAATTCGTTTCCTCAAGACCTGGCACACCATTCCCCGGCAACGTGAACTGCGGACGCCAGTTGACCGTGTTCGCCTTCTTGCCTTCCACCTGCCGGCCATACTCGTGATTGCCGGGAACCGGAAACGACGGCACGCTACGGTTGATCCAGCCCGCCGCCTGATGCCACTCGCCCCACTCGGCGTCGCGCTCGGCCCGATTGATCAGATCACCGGCATGGACGATGAACCGCATCTTGGGCGCGTCGCTGTAGGCCTGGCGGATCAGCCGCGACCAAAGCGAATACAAGTCGTTTTGCGCGTCGCCGACATAGATGAATTCGAGCGGCGCCGGTTTGGCGGATGCCGTGCGGAACTGATTCCATTCCGACCAGTTGAAGCCGTCACCGACACGGTAGGCGTACATGGTGCCGGGATTCAGGCCAGTGAACTCGACGCTGTGGCAATGGGCAAGACTCAAGTCCGTCTTCAGGGGCTCAGTACGCGCATTGATCTTCTTCGCCTGCTTCACGAAGTCAGGTCCATCGCCCGCCTCGGCGATTTCGGCGAGCGCGGCCGTCACGGTCGCGTCGGTGCGCCATGTGACGGCTTGCGACGTCGCGGGGTCACCACTCCAGGTGAGGATCACGCGATCGGGGAAGGGCGTTGGCTTGTGAAGTTGGGCATCGGGAACCTTTCCATCCTTCTGCGCCTGAGAAATTTGGAAGTAGCCGAAGAATAACAACCCGGTGAAGACAGACACGGTGAGAGAACGGCGAAGCATGCCGTCATGATACCGCGCTCGGGAAGGCAGCAGGTTGGAGACATCTCGGAAGGCCATGTGGGTCGAAGTACTAATGCAAAACAGCAAAAGCTCTAAGGTGGATTCGCGATAGTACCGCGCGCGGACCGGTCCTAGACTGAAAGATACAAAGGAGCGCATCTTGACAAGGACTTTGATACTAGCGGGTGTTGGTACCCTTCTCCTGACTGGTTATGCGGTTTCTCAATCCATGATCGAGAGCGCAGTGTCGGCGGCCGGCGGCAGTGCCGCGGGCGTCGCCGGCAAGAAGGTGAGTGAGGGGCTTGACTCGGTGTTCGGGAAGGTGGGCAGCATCACAAAGGCGGCTGCCAGCACCGGCACGAAAAAGGATGAACGGGTCCGGCTGGCAGCACCCATTCCACCGCTTCCCGCTGTGGGAGGCGTGGAAGGCGCACCGGCTGGCAGTCCAGCGGCTCCTGCCGCCACGGCACGCCCAGTGGTGCGACGCGCAGCGGTCAACCCGGGCAAAGCTGGTAAGCCCGTAGCTGCGGCTGAACCGGCGCCCGTCCCCGCGGAAACGCCCGTCGCCGCACCTGCGGCTCCGCCGCCGCCGCCTCGCAATCTGAGCGACCTTTCGAGCGGCAACTCGCGCGAGGAGGTTCTCGGCAAGTGGGGCAAGCCCGCTGGCCGGTTGACCACCTCAAATGACGAGGGGCATGTGGAAGTCTACAAGTATCCCGAAGGGTCCGTGAAGATCGTCAACGGCAAGGTCACCGAGATTCGGCCGCGCCAATAGCGCTGCCGTTCGAACTCTGTCTCCCGGACACTCCGGCACTCCGAAAATCGCGCGTCCTGTGTGGCGCCCAGTCCACGCATTCACGAACAGCAATCCAGACTCGGCCATCCAAGCGGTAGAATCGATTCAATGCCCCGCGGAAGTGTTGTCTCTCTCCTTCTGATCAGTTGCTTCGTTTCCACCCTCAATGCGCGGCATCCCGTGCGTGAGCGCAAGGCGATGGTGGTGGCTCAGGAGCCGCATGCCACCGATGTCGGCGTTCAAGTGCTGCGCTCCGGTGGAAACGCGATTGACGCCGCGGTAGCGATCGGCTTCGCGCTGGCAGTCACTCATCCCACAGCCGGCAATCTGGGTGGGGGCGGATTCCTGCTCTATCGCAGCGCGCAGGGCGAGACCGTCTTCTTCGATTTTCGTGAACGCGCTCCCGGCGCCGCGACGCGCAACATGTACCTGGACGCGGAGGGCAATCCGACACGCGACAGCATGGTGGGCTGGCGGGCGGCTGGGGTTCCGGGCACAGCGCATGGTCTGGAGACTGCGCACCAGAAGTACGGTACGAAACCGTGGGTGGAACTCGTCGCTCCATCTGTGAAACTTGCTCAGGGCTTCACGGTCTCCTATGGGTTGTCGCGATCGCTGCAGGGTGCGGCGAAACTGCTCGGGCAATTCCCTGAGTCGAAACGAATCTTCCTCCGCGAAGGGAAGTACTTTGAACCGGGCGACAAGTTGGTTCAGCCTGAACTGGGGCGCACTCTCGACCGGATCGCTAAGGGTGGCGCTAAGGAGTTCTACGAGGGCGAAACGGCGAAGCGCCTCGCTGCCGAAATGAAGGCGAATGGCGGGCTCATCACGCTGGAGGATCTGAAGAACTACCGGACCGCAGTGCGCCGCCCGCTCACTGGAACGTACAAAGGCTACGACATCATCACCGCGCCCCCGCCGAGTTCAGGCGGTCTGGGCATTCTACAGATGATGGGAGTGCTGGAAGGATCGGGCTATGAGAAAAACGGCGCGGGTTCCGCGGCTGCGATTCACTTCGTTGCGGAGGCGATGCGGCGCTACTATGCCGACCGTAGCGAGCACCTGGCGGATCCCGACTTCCACAAAGTCCCGGTGTCCGGCCTGTTGAACCGGCAGTACATCACCAAACTCCGTGAGAGTATCCGCCCCGATCGCGCATCCACCTCCGATGAAGTAAAGCCGGGCAACGTCACCATGCACGAAAGCGCCGAGACCACCCATTTTTCGATCGTCGATCCGATGGGTAACGCCGTGGCGCTCACTTACACGATCAACGGCAGTTATGGCAACGGCGTTACGGTGCCGGGCCTTGGCTTTCTGCTGAACAACGAGATGGATGACTTCGCCGCCAAGCCGGGGGTGCCGAATATGTTCGGCCTGGTACAGGGTGAAGCGAATGCCGTGCAGGCCAACAAGCGGCCGCTTTCGTCCATGACGCCGACCATCATTCTCAAGGATGGCAAGCTGTTCATGGTGGTGGGCGCGCCGGGCGGATCGCGCATCATTACGGGAGTGATGCAGGTGATCCTGAATGTTCTGGATTTCGGGATGAATGCGCAGGAGGCGATCGATGCGCCGCGTTTTCATCATCAATGGAGACCGGACAAGCTGAGCCTGGAGAAGGGCTTCTCTCCCGACACCGTCGCGCTTCTCAAGCAGCGGGGCCATGACGTCGATTCCATCGCCAGCGTCGCACTGGTGGAAGCGATTGTGATAGAGAATGGTTTCCTCGCCGGTGGTACCGACCGTCGCGCTCACGGCAAAGCCGCGGGCTTCTGATCGAACATCGCAGGTTTTCTTATGTTGCATGCTCTCTCGACACACCTGTTCGTGAACCACCGTTTGAATACGGTTTGGCTCGAACGGATCTGGAAGACTGGAGTGTCGGCCGTGGAGATCTTCTGCGCCCGCCAGCATCTGGACTATCACAACAAGGAGCAGGTGCAGGAACTTGGGCACTGGTTCAAGGACTCGCCGATGCAGTTGTTCTCCCTGCATTCGCCGATGTACAGCGATGATTGCTGGGGGCGTACAGGGCCGAACGCGCTGATCACAATCACAGAACCGGTGAAGGCCAAACGCATTCCGATGGTGGACGAGATCAAGCGTGCGATCGAAATCGCCGAGTATATGCCATTCCGCTATCTCATCCAGCACGTTGGCGTGGCCGGTGAGGACTACGACGAGCGCAAAGTGGAGGCGGCGTTTACGGCATTGGACGAACTGCGCGTCTTCGCCAAGCAGCGGGGTGTTGAAATCCTGTTGGAGAACACTCCCAACAAGCTCTCGACAGCCGAGAGGCTGGTGCAGTTTCTCGAAATCACACACCTCGATCTGCACTTCTGTTTCGACACAGGGCACGCCAACATTGCGGGAAATGTCGAATCCGAGTATCAGATCATGCGGGGACGCATCCGCAGCACACACGTCCACGACAACAACGGAGTAGCCGACGACCACTACTATCCGTACCTGCGCGAGGGCGGCACCATCGACTGGAATCGTACGATGCGGATGCTGCGGTCGCGAAGCGAGCAGTATCCACTGTTACTCGAGTTGCGCGAAGATCTCGATGCCGGGAATCCCCTGGAAGCGACACAGCGTATCTTCGAAAAACTGGAGGCCGAACCGGAGCACGGCGCCGAATAGGTGTCGCTTACTCGGTGGCCTTCACGGCCTTCTGCTTGTTGTTCCGGCTGATGTTCGTGGGAACGTTCGGCGCATCGAGACTCGTCACCGGCTGCGCCTGCACCGAGTCCACCTTGATCCCGCTGAGACTGCCCGACTGAAGACGTCCGATGCGGAACACGTCCGCGGTCCAGATGCCAACTTCACGCTTTGCCACGGTCTGCACGGCTTCACGTTGCTCACCGCCAGCCGTCGTGTAGCGCACGGTTGTCCGGTAACCCACGGCGCCCGCGCTATCGGTGCGCAGGAATACCAGAATGCCCTGCTCCTCCTCGGGTGGGCAGACGAATGGGAAGCCTTGGCCGAGCGGGCTCGGGCCGGCCGGATCACAGGGAATCCCCAGCGGAGCGAATACAGCAGTCGCCTCCTGAGCCACCGCTATCAGGCTAAACGCGAACAGCACCAGAACAAGTCTCATTAGCGTCCTCGTGTTAATTATAGCCGTCCCACACGATTCTACGCTTGCCTTTGCCTGGCAGATGTGCTACAAATCGTAACGTTACAATGAATAGCGCTACAGGATATAACGCTCCCATGGAACAGCCAGACACCCCGGATCTCGGTGAACTGGAGCAACTGTTGATGCAGCACGTATGGGCCATGGGTTCCGCGTCGGCCGAGCAATGCAGAGAGGCGCTACTGCCGGAGCGGCCGCTGAAGGATTCCACCATCCGCACGGTCTTGCGAAGGCTGGAGGAAAAGGGACTGTTGGAGCACACGGTGGACGGGCGGACCTATGTCTACCGTCCGGTGGCGCCCGCCCAACACTTCGCCGCCCGGGCCGTCCGTCAGATTGCGGAGAAGTTCTGCGGAGGAAGCGTGGAGAAGTTGCTGATTGGCATGGTGGACAGCGAGATGCTGGGCGAGGATGAGATTGAGCGGCTGGCACGGCGCATTGAAGCGGCAAGGAAGGCGAAACCGGAGGGCGGAAGATGACAGCGAATGCTCTGGCCTGGCAACTTCTCGAAGCGACGGTTCGGACCACCGTCTTCGCAGCCGTGGTGATGATGCTACTCGCTTTGCTGAGAATTCGATCCGCGGCGTTTCGATCGGCATGGCTCACGGCAGTGGTGCTCTTCGGCCTTGGGATGCCGTGGATCCGTGAGGTCCTGCCGTCTATCGAGGTGGTCGCGCCGGTTCAGCGCCAAGTGGAACAGGCTGTTGCACTCGACTTACCGGAAGCGGCTCCCGTTGAAAGTGACCTTCCCGCACCGATCCGGAGCGGCGCAGCCCCTGACCCCTCGTTCGACTGGACTTCGCTCGCAGGCGCGGTGTATCTGGGGGGCGCCGCAGTGCTGCTGCTGCGGCTACTTGCTGGCTTGGCGGCGGGATGGCATTTGCGGCGGACGGCACGTCTGCTGCCCGAGATGGCGCCGGCAAACTCGAGGGCAGTGGAGACGCGGGAGTCGGATGCCGTGGCTGTCCCTGTGACTTTGGGCCACTGGAATCCGGTGATCCTCTTGCCGGCTAACTGGCGATCGTGGGATGCCCGGAAGCTGGATGCCGTGCTGCTTCACGAATCGGCGCACATCGTGCAACGCGATTATCTCCGGCAGTTACTGGCACAGATCCACGAGTGTCTGTTCTGGCTCAACCCGATGAGTTGGTGGCTCACGCGCAGGCTTGCCGAGCTCTCGGAACAGGCCGCCGATGACCGTGTGCTCGGGCAGTTTCCGGATCGCTTCTACTATGCGGAAGTTCTCGTCGGCTTCGTGAGAGTCCGCACCAATCGCAACCGTATCTTATGGAGTTCCATCGCTATGGCGAATGCTAGTTCCTTCGGTAATCGGATTGAGCGGATTCTCGATTTGAGGGGTCCGCTGGCCATGAAGATCTCGCGCGTGTCGCTGCTCTTGTTGGGCGCGGCCGCGATTTCCGTCGCCCTGCTGACGGCGACCGTGACGTTTGCCCAACCAGCCCCGCCGGCGCCCGCTGCGCCTCCGGATCCGCCTGCGGCGAAGGCTGCCCCTGCACCCCGGGCCGCGCCGGCTCCGGTGCCAGCGCGATCTCCAGCAGCGGCGCCACTCGCTCCCCCCGCACCGCTACCTGCTGGTGTGCCCGGTTCCACGATCCGTCCTGCTCCACTGGCCCCGCCTCCCGCAGCGTCGCGCCCACGGTCGCTCGGACGGATCGCACCACCGCCTCCGCCGCCCCCGCCGCCGGCGGCGACCGGCGACCGATGGGTCGTCGTGACGAAGAGCGGTCCGCCGATATCACGGGCCAGCCGGTCCGATCAGGAGCGGGCCGCGTCGTTCCGCGGGCAGATCTCCGGCGACTACATCTGGATCGAGCGCGATGGCAAGGAGTATCTGATTGAAGATCCCGAAACGATCCGCGAACTGCTGGACAGCAACGAGCAGTTCGGCGCTCTTCAGGTGGCCATGCGGCGGCAGCAGAAGGAGTTGGCCCGAAGCAGGAAGGAGTATCAGCAGAGGCTGCCGGAATACCAGGAAGCGATGCGGAAGGCGCAGGCGGAAGTGGCGGCTCTGCAGCAGAAGTTCTCCTCGGAACAGCTTGGGGAAACCTATCAGCAGGCTCAGAAGGCTCTTCAGCAGGCCCTGGCCGAACTTCAGAAGAGCGCGCGGGAGTTGGAACGCGCCCACCAGGAAAGCGCGGCCGCGCATGAGGCTGCTTCTCAAGCACGGCACATGGAAGGGCTAACGAACGCCGTGATCGGCGACGCTGTGTCGCGAGGCAAGGCGAAGCCCGTGAAGTAGCCCCAAACATTTTGCACAGGAAATGTTTTCTTTCCCACGCACTAAGACTACAATCGAGGAGTGCTGAAACTCCGCACTGGAAGATTCGCGGGCCGTTGCTCAAGGCACAAGCGCTTCAATCCGGCAATCGACGGCAGAGGCGCGATCAAGGGCGGCTGCCCGCGCTGCGAAATGCTGTTTGAGATTTGGGAGACGTCGCTTAAGCTGAATGGTCTGATCCGGCGCTTCGGCGCGCTCAAGGAAGACGATGCCTCCGAAAAGCCGCATCCACTTCACGACCGGCGGCAGATGAGCCTGCTGGATTGCCTGATGTAGTGCCGCTTGTGAACATTGGCCATCGAGATCCGGCCCCGGCTGGATCGTGGTTTTGTTCTCATTCGCGCGTCAATCCCGCCCACCACGTTGCGTACCGCTGCTTCGATCAAGTTATGATGAAAGCGGGGTAAGTCCGCATCATCCCCTCCGATCTCTCGATCCACCGAAAAACCACGAAGTAATCATGTCGAAAGAACCCGATTCGCCGATCTCTGTCAATAGTTGGTTTGAAGACGAACTCTACACGGAGTACCTCCACGACCGTCGCGCCGTCGACGAGAGTTGGGGCGACGTGTTCCGGACGCGCCAGCCAAATGGCCAAGCGAACGGTTCCACGCACGCTCCGGCATACGCGCCCAGGCCCGTGAATGGCGCTCCGCTGCCCGCCCCATCCGGGGATCCCGTTACGTTGCGCGGAGCGGCGGCAAAGATTGCGATCAACATGGAGCAATCCCTGTCGATCCCCGTAGCGTCTTCCCAGCGCGTGATCCCGGTGAAGGTGATCGATGAGAACCGCCGGATTCTGAATCAGCACCGCACCCTTTCCGGCAAGAGCAAGATCTCTTACACGAATCTGGTTGCCTGGGCCATTGTGAAGGCGCTCGGCAAGCATCCCGGGATCAACAACGCCTACGGGGATGTGAACGGCGAACCGCACCGTTTCGTGCGGCACGAGATCAATATCGGAATCGCCGTTGACGTGGCTGGCAAGGACGGCGGAAGGTCCCTGGTTGTGCCGAACATCAAGAACGCCGGCGCGCTCAACTTCCATGACTATATGCAGGCGTTCGACGATCTGGTGGCGCGTGCGCGCACCAATAAACTCACGCCTGCCGATTTTCAGGGCACCACCATCTCGCTGACGAATCCGGGTACCGTCGGCACCATCAGTTCGATGCCGCGTCTCATGGCCGGACAGGGAGCCATCATCGCCACAGGTGCGATCGACTATCCACCGGAGTACTCCGGCGTTTCCCACAGCGTCCGCTCCATGATCGGGATCAGCAAGGTGATGTCCGTATCGTGCACCTACGACCATCGCATCATCCAGGGCGCGGAATCCGGTGCATTCCTCGGATATCTTCAAGAGCTTCTGCAGGGCGAGCACGATTTCTACGAGTCGATCTTCGCCGACCTCCGCCTTCCCTACCATCCAGTAAAATGGCAGCCTGACCGGCAGACGATGCCCTGGGGCGCGGTGGGCCCGCACTCCGAGGAAGTCGCCAAGCAGGCCGCGGTGCTGCAACTGATCAACGCCTATCGCGTGCGCGGCCACCTGATCGCCGACTTCGATCCACTCGGGTCCGAACCGCAGTATCACGCCGAACTTGATCCCGCCACATACGGGCTCACCATCTGGGATCTTGACCGCGATTTTCTTACCGGCAATCTCGGTCCGTTCTCGAACGAAGACAGCCAGAAGGTCGCGACCTTGCGCGAGATCCTGGAGACCGTGCGCAACACTTACTGCGGCAAGATCGGATGCGAGTACATGAACATTCAGCATCCGGAGCAGAAGCGCTGGCTTCAGCGGCGGATGGAGCCGCAGGCGAATTCGTGGCCGCTCGATCCTGAGACACGCAAGCGTATTCTGCAAATGGTGATCGAAGCGGAGGGCTTTGAGCATTTTCTGCATTCGCGCTTCGTTGGCCAGAAGAGGTTCGCGTTGGAAGGCTCGGAGTCGGCCATCCCGATTCTCGGCACCATCCTCGATAATGCCGCCGATACCAATGTGGATGAAGTGGTGATGGGGATGGCGCACCGCGGCCGCCTGACAGTGCTGGTGAATCTGATCGGCAAGCCGGTGGGGCAGGTCTTCTCGGCGTTCGAAGGGGAGTTGGATCCGGATAGCACCCAAGGTTCGGGCGACGTGAAGTATCATCTCGGCGCGAAGGGTGTGCATCGTTCACCGCGAGGTAACGAGTTGAAGGTGTCGGTCTCGCCGAATCCCAGCCACTTGGAAGCTGTGGATCCGGTGGTGATTGGAATCGCGCGTCCCAAGCAGGACCGGTTGGGCGATACCAAGCGCGAACGGGTGATTCCTGTGCTGGTGCACGGCGACGCGGCTTTCGCGGGACAAGGTGTGGTGGCGGAAACGCTGAACATGTCGCAACTGGAAGGCTACACCACGGGCGGCACCATCCACCTCATTGTCAACAACCAGATCGGCTTCACGACAAACCCCTACGAGTCACGTTCGGCCACCTACTGTACCGACGTGGCGCGCACCGTGCAGGCGCCGATCTTCCACGTCAACGGGGATGATCCGGAAGCCTGTGTGCGGGTGGCGCAGCTTGCCTTTGAATACCGCCAGACCTTCAAGAAGGACGTGGTGATCGACATGTTCTGCTACCGGCGCCATGGTCACAATGAGGGCGACGACCCCAGCTACACGCAGCCGATCATGTATCGCAAGATCCGCCAGCAGCCCTCGGTGATCAAGATCTATGCCGATCGCCTGATTCGCGAGAAGGTGGTGACGCCGGACGAATTCAGCGAGATGTCCAAGCGTTTCCAGAAGTATCTTGGGGATGCGTTCGATCAGGCTCAGAAGAAGGGTGAGGAGTTCGAGGTCCAGGACATCAGTGCGGTTCTGCCGGAGACCGATGGTGATTTCTGCGCCCGCACGGCGATCGATCAGAACACGGTGGAGCGGGTGATTGTCGGCATCACCACGCTTCCGGAAGGCTTTCATCTGCACCCGAAACTGCGCAATTTCCTGGAGAAGCGCAAGGAAGTGCTGAAAGGCGCGCCAATGGATTGGGCCACAGCCGAGGCCATCGCGTTCGGAAGCCTGTTGCTGGAAGGAACCCCGGTGCGGCTGAGCGGGCAGGACAGTGCGCGCGGCACCTTCAGCCAGCGGCATCTGGAGCTCTACGATTTCGAGACCGGTGGCCAGTACGTGCCGATGCGCAATCTGGATCCGGCCCAGGCGACCTTCGATGTGATCGACAGTTCTCTGAGCGAATACGCCGTGATGGGCTTCGAGTTCGGCTACACGATCGGCGATCCTCTGGCGCTGGTGATGTGGGAGGGCCAGTTCGGCGACTTCGTGAATGGCGCCCAGATCATGATTGACCAGTTCATTGCGGCGGCCGAATCGAAATGGGGGCAGCCGATCGGCCTGGTGCTGCTGCTGCCGCACGGCTATGAGGGTCAAGGACCGGAGCACTCGAGCGCACGAATCGAGCGTTTCCTGCAGCTCTGCGCGGAAAACAACATGCAGGTCGCTAACTGTTCCACGCCCGCGCAATACTTCCACCTTCTGCGGCGCCAGATGCGCGGCGGATCCGATCGCCGAGGGGTGCGCAAGCCCCTGATCCTATTCACACCGAAGAGCATGCTGCGGCATCCCCGCGCAGTTTCGACGAACCAGGATCTCACCACCGGCACGTTCCAGGAGGTGATTGAGGATCAGAGCGATGTGCCGGCAAGCCAGATCACTCGCCTTCTTTTCTGCAGCGGCAAGATCTATTGGGAATTGGTGGCGGCGCGTGAGGAGCGCAAGGCGGCGCATGTCGCGATCGCTCGTCTGGAGCAACTCTACCCGTTCCCACTGGCTGAAGTGCAGGCTACCCTCGGACACTATGGCTCGAACACCGAAGTCTTCTGGGTCCAGGAAGAGCCGAAGAACAATGGCGCGTGGCGTTTCGTTCAAGAGCAGTTCGATCCGCTTCTCGACCACAAGCGCCGCATTCGCTACGTGGGGCGGCCGGAGAGTGCGAGCCCCGCGACCGGTTCGAGCAAGCGTCACGCTCAGGAACAGGCCGATGTCGTGGAGAACGCCTTTGCCTTCGCGCCGGTGGTGCGGAAGCGCAGTGTCCGGCAGAAAGCCGCGAAGTAGCACTGGCGTTGGTGGTTAGCCCGAAAACTTTTCACTTCTGCTTTTGGCGCCGTACACCTTGCTGGGCGCTAAGCTTACGCCTGCCGCGCCGAGACCAAGACTCATCTCGGTGCAGGTCGAGGTGAACGAAGTGCGCGGTCAAAGTGGGGTTGGCGAGCCGCGCGGAAGAGTACCGGTGGCGGAGCACTCAGGATCCAGCCAGGGTGATTCGCTGGCCACGAGCAGGGGCGCATACACGATTGTCGAGGCGGCAGACTGAAGTCTGCGTTACCCTCATGCGGAACCCGTTTTGCGCGTTGACGTGGCGGGGCCGTTTCGCTATCCTATCTAGTAGCTCAATTTTCGCTTTCCTGGTGTATCACGAATGGCAAATACCTTTTCTGCACTGAAACGTGTGCGGATGACCGAGCGTAAGACGGACGTGAATCGCATGCGCAAGTCGCGGCTGCGTCACACGATCCGTGCCATGCGCCGACTGTTGGACAAGAAGGATATGGATGCAGCGAAGCAGGCCGTTCCCGGCACGTTCTCGCTGATCGATCGCGCGGCAAAGTGGGGAATCATCAAGAAGAACACCGCTGCCCGCTACAAGTCCCGTCTCTCCGCCCGCCTCACCAAGCTGGCCGCCTGATTCCTGGCGCCGGATCCTGATCCCGTGGAACAGAGCCTCGTGTTAGACGAGACTGTCCCGTTGCAGGCCCGGCAGGCAGGGTGCTTCTAATCGGGGCGTTCCCAAGACATCTCAATCGTATCGCAAGCGAGACTCGAAGCCTGTTGCTTCGAGTCTCGTTTGTTGTTTCTGCCTACGGCGCCGGACGCGCACGCGCAGGACCTCGGAGAACCGCATTGAGAAACAGGATGTTCATCCCATCCATGAATGCGCGGAAGTTCGGATCGGCCGTGAACGCGATCACCTGGCCGCGGCCTTCGCGCTGTACCATCACCAGCGGCTTATAGGCCAATTGCTTGCGATTTTCCTCCCACATATAGCCCGAGGCCACCACCTCTTCCGGCCCCACGAAGAACGCGGTGTTGAA
>JAEUQE010000235.1 GCA_016789785.1 Bryobacterales bacterium | reverse complement strand
AACGATACCGGCTACTACGAAGCCAACTTTCTCCTGCCCGGCGACTACCGGCTCACCACGGAGATGACGGGGTTCAAGCGGGCCGTGCGATCGGGCATTGTGTTGCAGATCAGCTCGCGGCTCGATATCGACATCACACTGGAGCTCGGGGGCGTGACCGAGTCGGTCAATGTCACCGAGGTTGCTCCGTTGATCGACACCAGCGCGGTGTCATCCGGGCGTGTCATGGATAACCGCCAGGTGCTGGATCTGCCAGTGATCGCCAACAACGCGACGGTGCTTGCAAAGCTGACTCCAGGCGTGCAGACCAGCGGAGTGAACGACTATCTGGGGCCGCACTCGAACGCCGGGGCATCGGATTTCGGAGTGAACGGGCGCGTGGGCGGCAATGAGTACACGCTTGATGGCGCACCG
This sequence comes from Bryobacterales bacterium, assembly GCA_016789785.1. The sequence goes on along the minus strand of JAEUQE010000235.1, from coordinate 13,245 downwards.
AACAACGGCGCGGGGCGGCGCGCGGCATTCCTGCCCGCAGTGGACACGGTATCCGAGATCAAGGTGGAGACATCGGGCTTCGACGCGTCGATTGGCCACTCGTCAGGTGTGTCGCTTTCGATGATGACGCGGTCCGGCACGAATCAGTATCACGGCACCGCGACCTGGCAACACTGGCAGCAGCGGTGGCATGCGACGCCGTTCTTCACAAGGCAGCTCTACTATCAGCGCATCGCGGCAGCCGACGCCGCAGGGAACAGCGCACTGGCGAATCAGCTCCGTAATACCGACAAGCAGGAGCCTGGAAGATCGAACAACTGGGTGCTGACGATGGGTGGTCCGGTGATCATTCCGAAAGTCTTCAACGGGCGCAACAAGCTGTTCTTCTTCTTTTCGTATCAGGGCAACATCGACAAGGTGTCCGATCTGCCGAGCCGGTTGAACCGCACCATTCCCACGCTGGATGATCGCAAGGGGGATTTCTCGCGGCATCTCGGCGCGAACGCGACGCTCTATCAACTCCACGATCCCCTGAGCGTACGCGTGGATCCGGCTCGCCCTCGCAACTTCATTCGCGACCCCATCCCCGGAAATATTCTCCCGGCGTCGCGCGTGGTGAACCCGGCCTACAACTTCTATCGCGATCTGATGCCCATTCCGAACAACGATCCGGGTCCGCAGCGCGAGCCGCTCAACAACTTCCTTGCCGTGACCACGCCGCTGCTGCGCGACTACGTGGCCTACACCAATCGCGTCGACTACAACCTGAGCGACCGCCATCGTTTCTTCGTGCGGTGGAGCTACAACGACTGGATCAACGATGCGCTGGATTGGACATTTGATACGCTGCGTGGTCTGCACTCGGCGAAGCAAAATCGCACGAACTGGAATGGTTCGGGTGATTGGGTGTACACCATGGGGCCCGCAACAATTCTGGATGTAAATGTTTCGGTGAACAACTACCGCGAGGGTAGCGCGTTCAACCGCGCCAATGACTACAAAGCCGCGGATGTGGGCTTGCCGGCCTATCTCGATCAGCGTGCCGGCGACCTCACCATCCTGCCGCAAATGAGTTTCGGGGGATACGAAACCGTGAGCCGCGGATTCCCGACGCTGACCCACTTCCGTTCCCTGAGCGCGCGCGGCGATGTGTCGCATATTCGCGGCGATCACAGCTTGCGTGCGGGGATGGAAGCGCGTGGCCAGTACCGGACTGGCGGCGGCGGAGGCGCAACCACGGGCGCGTTCGGCTTCGGCAACAACTGGACACGGCGCAACGACGATACCCTGGTTCCGGCTGGAAACCTCGCACATAGCTGGGCTGCCTTCATGATGGGCCTTCCCAACAGTGCGCAGATCGCCCGCGCGGACACCTACGCGCTGCTCAATCCCTACTACGCATGGTTCGCGCAGGACACATGGCGGGTTACACCGAAACTCACCGTCACCCTGGGATTCCGCCTGGAGTACGAGTTGGGTCCGAACGAGCGCTACAACCGCGTGATCGGGTGGTTCGATGGATCGCCGACGCTGCCGATCACGGCCGCGGCTCAGGCGGCCTATGCGCGCAGTCCGATTCCCGAGTTGGCGGCCTCGCAATTCGAGGTACGCGGAGGATCCGTCTATCCGGGCGTAGAAGGCCGCACGCGCCGTATGTGGCGTAACGAATGGATGCCAATGCCGCGGATCGCCGCCGCCTGGCAGATCGCCAAGAACACAGTAATTCGCGGTGGTTACGGCATGTTCTACGACACGATCAACGTGTTGAATGAGGGCCCCGACCAGACCGGCTTTTCGCGGTCCACAACCACGGTATTGACGAACGACTTCGGAGTCAACTGGCTGGCGGGTGATCCACGGCGCGGCATCTCGCCGCTGACCGATCCGTTCCCGATCCGATCGGACGGCACACGTTTCGATGAGCCTCTGCGCGATTCGCTGGGCCTGATGTCGCGAGCAGGGCGCGGTTGGGGCTTCAACGACTTCGATCGCCGGCATGCGCGTCAGCAGCGGTGGCGCATCGGAATCCAGCGGCAGGTGGGAAAGGACTGGCTTTTCGATGTCGCGTATGTGGGATCGGATTCCGGCCGCATTGATCTGGGCCGTCAACTGTCGTTCCTACCGGAGCAGTATTGGGCGTCGGGACAGACTCGGGACAATGCCGGGTTCAACAATCTCAACGCCAACGTCACCAATCCGTTTCTGCTGTCCAACTTCAGCGCGCTGCGCACGAGCAATCCCGTGCTCTATCAGGATCTGAGCACGCAGGGTTTCTTCACGTCGCCGACGATCCGGAAACAGCAGTTGCTACGCGCATTCCCGCATATCAACGGGCTAACGAACACGACCGTGCCCGACGGACGCGCGCGCACGCACAGCATGGAGTTGCAGGTGACAAAGCGATTCTCGCAAGGCTTCGATCTGAACTTCGGCTACACGCGGCTCTCCACGCAGGAGGCGGATTTCTATTTCAATGAGTTCGACGTCACGCCGGCATGGCGCGAGAGCAACGACGGCCGGCCGCATCGCATTGCGGCTACGGGCATCTATCAATTGCCGTTCGGCAAAGGCAGGCCCTTCCTGCAACGCGGAGCATTGGGTAAGGTGGTGGGCGGATTTCAGGCGGCGGCGACATTCGAGTTCCAGCCTGGTCCGCTGATCAACTGGGGCAACCTGTTCTATCGTGATGATCCGTCGGGCATCACGACGGAGGGCCGCACGCTGACACGGTGGTTCAGCACCGATGGATTTGAGCGTGTCGCCAACAACGGGCCAACGGCGTTTCACCGGCGCGTGTTTCCCACGCGGCTCAATGGGGTGCGCGCCGATGGCCTGAATCAGTGGAACGCAAATCTCTCGCGGTCCTTCCAGATCCGGGAGTCGTTCACACTCCAGTTCCGGTTGGACGCGCTGAACGTCCAGAACCGCACACAGTTCGCGTCTCCAAATGCGAATCCGTTCTCCACCGACTTCGGCCGGGTGACAGCGCAGACGGAGACCCGCAACCGGTTCATTCAGGCGCAAGTACGGCTGCGCTGGTAGGAACGCACGGGTCGGGGCACCATGGCGGTTCGCTATAATTAGAGGGTTTTGGCACCGTTCACTCCGGCGCTGTCGTAACGATGCTGCTGTCCTCGTCGGCCTACTTCATTTTTCTGGTTGCCGTTTTTCTTCTCTACTGGCCCCTGGCGCGGAGAAGGGCGCTCTGCCTTTCGCTGATCCTGTTCGCGAACTACTTCTTCTACGCGAAGTGGGACGTCTTCTATCTGTTCCTGATTCCGGCGGCATCCACGCTGGACTTTCTGATCGGTTTCGGGATTTCGATCTCGAAAGCGCAGTGGAAGCGGAGGGCGCTGTTGGGGCTGAGCCTCGCTCTAAACGTAGGGATGCTGGCGACGTTGAAGTACATGCCATTCCTACTGGACAACTATGCGTTTCTGGCGGGAGTCGAGCGGCCCGAATGGCACTGGAGCTTTCCACTCGGCATCTCGTTTTACTGCTTCCAATCACTGACCTACACGTTCGACGTCTACCGCAAGGATGCCAAGGCGACGCCGAGCTATCTGGCGTATCTCTCGGCAGTCAGTTTCTTTCCCACCACGCTCGCGGGGCCGATCACGCGAGTCGCCGCGCTGCTTCCTCAGTTAGAGAAACCAAAGAACGTGAGCGCGGAGGACGGCGGGCGCGCGGTGTTCCGGATCGGGCTGGGGCTGATGAAGAAGATGCTGGTGGCGGACTACCTCGGCACGAATTTCGTGAACCGCATCTTCGACTTTCCGAATCTCTACTCGGGGACGGAAGTGCTGATCGGAGTCTACGCCTACGCACTGCAGTTGTACTTTGATTTTTCGGGCTACACGGACATTGCCATCGGGTCGGCGCTGCTGCTGGGACTGAAACTGCCGGAGAACTTCAAGATGCCCTATGCGGCGGAAAACATCGCGGATTTCTGGCGGCGCTGGCATATCACTCTATCGAATTGGCTAAGGGATTACCTCTATTTTTCGCTTCCGGGGCTGCGATCGAAGTGGAAGGTGTTTACGTACGCCAATCTTGTCATTACGATGGTGATTGGCGGTCTGTGGCACGGCCCGAGTTGGACCTTCGTCATCTGGGGTCTTCTGCACGGATCAGCGCTTGCGTTGACACGCTACCTGCAGACGTTGCGGGGAGATGCCAAGCCGAACCCGGCATGGTGGGCACGTGGGACGCGGATCTTCGTCACGTGTCAGTTTGTGTGTCTGGCCTGGGTATTCTTCCGGGCATCGAGTCTGGGGAATGCCATGGAGGTGCTCGGCAGGATCTTCTCCGGGACCGCGGCAGTGGCGAACATATCCCTGCCGATTGTGATTATCATGACCATCGCGACGTTGGGCCACTATCTGCCGGACGCCTGGTTCAAGCGGGCGGACCACCTGTTTGTCCGTTCGCCGTTCTTTGTGCAGGCAGCCGCGATGGCACTGCTGCTACTGGCGATTCACTATGTGGCGGCGAAAGATGTGGCGCCGTTCATCTACACCAAATTCTGAACCATGCTCTGGCCAACCAAGCCTTTCCTGACACTCGCCACCTTCTGCGGCATTCTGCTGCTGACGGATCTGGCGCCGGTGTTGAAGGACTACAAGGTGATGGACTGGCGAACCGTGCCGGCACTGCTGGACTTCGTCAACCGGACACGTTCGGCGAGCCCCGAAGTGGAGGAGCAACAGCGTCTTCGTCCTGATACCGACGCGATGCGGCAGCAGAAGCATCCGATTGAGGACGAAGGCCACGATCTGGACCGTTTCTACCGGGCACTGCATCGCGCCGAGAGCAAGGAAGGCGTGGTGCGGATCCTGCACTATGGCGATTCCCCCACCACGGCCGACATGATCACAAGCGATGTTCGCACGCTGCTGCAGAAGCGGTTCGGGGATGCCGGGCACGGGTTCTTCCTGATTGCGAAGCCGTGGGCGTGGTATGCGCATCACGGCCTGGAGATTCGCGGCGGTGGCTGGTTCATTGATCCGGTGAATCAGAGTTCGGTCAAGGACGGGCTGTTCGGGCTGGGCGGCGTCAGCTTTCGAGGCGCGGCCGGAGCGACGGCGTCGATTCAACTGAAGGGCGGCGGACACACATCGCTCGAAGTGGCCTATCTGCGGCAACCAGGCGGCGGGCAGTTCCGGGTGGAGGCGGGCGGGCAGTCCGCCGGCTTCGTGAACACGCATTCTGATAAGCTGATGTCCGGATTCGAGGAATTCAAGGTCGATCCGTCGCATCGCGACTTTGTGGTTCGCGCCATGGGCGGGCCGGTGCGGATCTTTGGGGCACGGCTGGAACGGAAGACGCCCGGTGTCGTCTACAACAGCTTGGGAGTCAACGGCGCCTATGTCTCGGTGCTGGCGCGTTTGATTTCGGAAGAGCATTGGAGGGAGCAACTGCAGCACTACCGTCCGGATCTGGTGATCATCAACTATGGCACCAACGAGAGCGTGTATCCGCAATTCGTGGATACGGCTTCGGCCAGGGAGTTGAAGGAGGTGGTGCGGCGGCTCCGCGCGGCGGCTCCGGACGCGTCGATTCTGCTGATGAGCCCGATGGACCGGGGCCAGCGCATGGCAGGCGGCGAGATTGGAACGGTGCCGACCATCCCGCGGCTGGTTGCGATTCAGCAGCGTGTGGCATCGGAGACAGCCAGTGCGTTCTTCAATACGTTTGCGGCCATGGGCGGTGTGGGCACCATGGGCCGGTGGTATGAGGCGGAGCCGCGTCTGGTGGGCGCGGACTTCATTCATCCCATGCCCGCGGGGGCCAAGATCGTCGGCGGCCTGCTCTATCAAGCGCTGGTGGATGGCTACACCAAATACAAACTGCGTCTGATCCAGGCGAGGCGTATCGCCTCGAGCGCTGTCCCCTCCGGGCAGGGTGGCGAGTAGGCGATGGCTTCCATGACCAAACTCGGCATGAGCTTGGTGTTGCCTGTCGTTCTGGGCCTGCTGGTGGCAAGCGGGCTCCCCGCAGCCAAGAAAACCACAACCAGGAAACCAGTAGCGAAAAAGGCGGCGAAGTCAACGCCGAAGACCGCACAGCGGCCTTCCCGGACCAGACTCGCGCCCACTCCGGTGCCCGCCTATACGGTGGAGGAAGTGCTGGAACTCGCGCGGCAGACTCCCATGGAGAACGTCGCGGCGCTGGTGCCTTTCTTTGAACAGTTGTACCGGAATCAGAACCGGACGGGCGACAACCGGATACACATCCTCCACTACGGGGATTCGCACACGGCCGCCGATGAATGGACTGGCTTCCTGCGAGCCTTATTCCAGAATCGCTTCGGCGATGGGGGCAGCGGGTGGACTCACGCGGGGCGGCCATGGAACTCGTTCCGGCGCCTGGATCTGCGCAGCTATTCGTCGGATGGCTGGTATTCGGATGGGCTGGTCGGCCGAAGTGGCGATGGCCTTTACGGATTGGGCGGTGTCAGCATCACGGCGCGGCGGCCGCGGGAGTCAGTGAGTCTGGAAGTGCTGTGCGACTCCCTGGAAATCTTTTTTCTGCGCCAGCCGGGCGGAGGAACCCTGAGTTTCTACGACAACGGCATATTCGTGGAGCGCATCGCGACCGATGGAGAAACAGGGCCGGGCTACTTCCGGTACACGGCGACTCCGGGGCCGCACCGGTTCCATCTGGAGACCACCGATTCGGCGCCGGTACGGCTGTTCGGCTGGGTTGCCGAGCAGGGACGCGGGGTGACCTACGAGACGCTGGGAATCAATGGGGCGCAGGCGTCCATTGTTTTCAACTGGGAAGAGAAATTGCTGGCGGAGCACATTGGGAAACGGAATCCGGCTCTGATTGTACTGGCGTACGGAACGAATGAGGCGGGCAACTCGGACTGGAGCCGCGAGAACTACCGGGACATGTTTGCATCGTTGATTCACCGGTTCCGGAAGATGGTGCCGACGGCGTCGATTCTCGTTACCGGGCCGCCGGACCGCAGTATTCGCACTCGGGGCGGGTGGCAAACCTACGACCGGGTGGACCGGATTGTGGAGGCGCAAAGGGAAGCGGCGCTGGGTACGGGTTGTGCTTTTTGGGACATGCGCGCGAAAATGGGCGGGAAGGGTTCGATGCCGCGGTGGGTATCCGCCGGTCTCGCCCAGACAGATTACGTGCACTTCACCGCCGCCGGCTACCGTCTACTGGGCGGCGCAGTTTTTCAAGATCTGATGGAACACTATGGGACCTTCGTGAAGGTGCGCTCTGAGTTGATTGGACAGGACTTACAGGAACGGAATGGACAAACGGGCGAAAATCATTGAAATCGTGCGGAAGGTATCCAAGAAGGATCTCCAGCCGGCGCCGGACGAGTCACTTTTCGACTCGGGTCTGCTGGATTCGTTTGCATTGCCGGACATGGTGGGTGCGCTGGAAGAAGCGTTTGGGATAACCATCCCGGATGCCGACCTGAATCCGCGCAAGTTTGACTCGATCGAGCGGATCGAGGAATACCTGGAAGGCCGGAACTGATAACGTGGCCTGGATTTCAGCATTTGGAGCAGCGCTTCCGTCTCGAATCGTGACCAACGATGAGATTGGCGCATTGATCGGGAAGACTTCCGAGTGGATTCGGAATGTGTCCGGTATCGAGGAGCGTCGCTGGGTGGCCGAGGGGGAGACCCTGGTGGACCTTGCCGTTCGCGCAGCGGAGGATTGCCTGGCAAAGAGCGGGGTATCCGCGTCCGAGTTGGGGCTGATCCTGGTGTCGAGCGGGAGTGCTCCGCGGCGGTTCCCGGGACCGGCGGCATCCGTGGCGGCGCGGCTTGGCCTGACTGAGGTCGGGGCGATTGACCTCCCCATGGCAAGCGCGGGCGCCCTGGCAGCGATGGTGCTTGCCAATGAGATGGCTGATAGCTATGGCCCGGTGCTGGTGGTGGCGGCGGAAGTCCTCTCCCCGGTGGTGGTTACCGAACCGGTGGAATCGGGTGTCGCGATGCTGTTCGGCGACGGCGCGGGGGCCTGTCTGATCCATCCCAAGAAGGGGGCAGCGCGGATCTGCCACACGCAGCTTTCCTGCGACGGCTCATTCTCGGAAGATCTGCGGCTGGAGTTCAACTCGCCGATTCAGATGAACGGGCGTACCGTGATCCTACAGGCATCCCGGAAGATCCCTCGCGCGATCCAGCAAGTACTTGAAAAACAAGGGGTTGAGGCGAGTCAAGTGGACCGGTTCGTGATGCATCAGGCGAACCAGAACCTGATTGACCGCATTGCCGATGCGATTGGGGTCGAACGGGGAAAGTTCTTCTCGAACATTGCCCGTTACGGCAACACTTCGTCGGCGTCGATGCTGATCGCCGCTTCGGAGTGGCTGGCTGAAAACGGTTTTCCCGCCGAGGGGCTGGTTTGCTTTGCCGCATTCGGCGCGGGCTTCCACTGGGGCGCTATCCTCACCCAGGGGATCTGATCGTGCCGCCGCCGGATCGGGCGGTCCCGCGGTGCGATTGCCCCCCGAGATCGATCGATAATCCTACCGGGAATCCCCTAGTCCGATCCCCCCGTACGGGGGCATTCCGATCCCTGGTTCGACCGTACCTAATCGATAGATCTGACAGCACATTACCCTGGTACCATCTTTCCGTTGCACAATGGGAAATTCGTGCTATACTCCTTTTAGTCAGGCCCACCCGGTGTGTCCACCTGGGAGCCTGGGAAATGATAGAACTCGAAGAGTTCGGAGGATACTTTCGATGTTCAAGCGTCCAGGAGTTGGCAGCGGCAGGGTGAGCCTGCTGGTTGCGCTCGGGGGCTTGTTGCTTGCGTCCAGCCTGCCGGCTGCGGTAGTCGGACAGTTTAGCGGCAACAATCCGGGAAGCATTTGGGCGGGTTCGGGTAACTTTAGCACGATCTATGGCGCGGCTTTGGCCTCCGGTCATGGCCACACAATCGAAACACCGGAACAGATCACCGCGCAGTCTCTCGCCAACAATTCGCACTTCATCATTTCGAATCCCGTAGGTGGCGTTTCCGAAATCAATGCTCTCATCAATTGGGTGAATGGCGGCGGTATCCTGATGCTGTTCGTCGACGGGCAGTCGTCCGGTTCCTCCATTGGTCTGGTAAACAGCATTCTGAGCGCTTTCGGTCCCGGCGCATCGGGGAATTCGCTGCAGGTCAGCACATCGCAGCTTCTTGATCCGAGTATCACTTTTCAGTTGACGGCGGCAGCGCTGGCTGGTTCCGATGCCGCGGTTGGAAATCTGGCAGGCTTCTCGATTTCGATGTTCAATCCGCTGGGTGTGAGCGGTGGTAGCTCGCTGGCAATTAACCTCTTGGGAAGCGCACTGCGCGTGGATAGCTTCAATCTTGGCAAGATCTACGTGTTCGGCGACAACTTCGCCTCGAACCAAAACTTGGGCAATATCGGGTTCGGAAACCCGGGTATGACCAATCAGCAATTCTTCCTCAACCTGCTTGCACAGGGTTCGAACGGCAATGGTGGAGGAGGCGGAAGCGGTGGTGGTGGAGACGCACCGGAGCCAGGCACAATCGGCGTGATCACAGCCGGGTTGGCCGCTCTGGCTTGGCGAGCCAGAAAGCGCGTCCGCTAATCCCCTCGAATGTGTTTCTGAAGGGCACCGGGCATCCTGCTCCGGTGCCCTTCGTGTTTCTGCCCAATTTGACCGCCTGAATCCCGGTCAGCTACACTAACAGGTTAGGCTTGCCTTCGGGCGAGATCCCTACTTCCGTGTTCTGGCAGTAATCCCTCATCTTTCGCTTCTTGCCACAACAGAGCAGGGTCACGCGTAAGGAAGCGCTATTCTGTCCATTTTTGAAGGAGGAGTCATAGTGGCAAAGACGAAGTACATCTTTACTTCGGAGTCGGTGACCGAGGGTCACCCCGACAAGATGGCCGATCAGATTTCCGATGCGGTTCTGGATGCGGTTCTTGCCGACGATCCCACGGGACGCGTTGCTTGTGAAGTATTGGTCACCACTGGCATCTGCGTTGTTTCCGGCGAAATTACCACCAACACGTACGTCGACGTACCCACCCTTGCTCGCAAGGTAATCGCGGACATCGGGTACACCGATGCGGCGTACGGCTTCGATGCGAAGACCTGCGGGATTCTGAACACGATTCAAAGCCAGTCGCCGGACATCGCGATGGGTGTGGACACCGGAGGCGCGGGCGACCAGGGACTGATGTTCGGCTATGCCTCGAATGAGACTCCCGAATTGATGCCACTGCCGGTTGAACTGGCGCACAAGCTGTGCCGCAGGCTGAGCGACGCACGCCGTCAGGGGATTCTGGATTTCCTTCGTCCTGACGGCAAGTCGCAGGTGAGCGTGGAGTATGTGGACAACAAGCCGGTCCGTATTGATGCGGTTGTGATCAGCACCCAGCACCACGATAGCGTCTCGACCGAAGAGCTTCGCGAAAAGGTTCGTAAGCACATCATTGACCCGGTTCTGCCGGCGAACATGGTGGACGAGAACACCAAGTATCACATCAACCCGACGGGCCGCTTTGTGATCGGCGGACCGCATGGCGACACCGGACTGACGGGCCGCAAGATCATCGTGGACACCTACGGCGGCATGGGCCGTCATGGTGGAGGAGCGTTCTCCGGCAAGGATCCGACGAAGGTGGACCGCTCGGCGTGCTACATGGCCCGCTACATTGCAAAGAACCTCGTGGCCGCCGGACTTGCCGACCGTTGTGAAGTGCAGTTGGCCTACGCGATCGGCGTGGCGGAGCCGGTATCGGTGATGGTGAATACCTTTGGCACGGGCAAGGTGGAAGAGACACGGCTGACGGAGTTGGTTCGCGCCCACTTCCCACTCACGCCACGCGGCATCATTGAGCATTTGAAGCTGCGCCGCCCCATTTATCGCGCCACGGCGGCCTTTGGCCACTTCGGGCGCACGGAAGACACCTTCAGTTGGGAAGCGACCGACAAGGCCGAGGCATTGAAGGCCGACGCAACGGTTGCCGTAGCGGCTCGCGGATAAGGCCGCGGCACAATCATGTCGACGGGAGCGCAGGCCGCTTGGGACATCCGGGATATCTCCCTTGCGGATGCCGGGAAACGGCGCATCGAATGGGCTTTCCAGTCCATGCCGGTCCTGCAGAACATCCGCAAGCAGTTCATCAAAACACAGCCGCTTGCGGGGATTCGGATTGCGGCTTGCCTCCATGTCACTACCGAGACCGCCAACCTCATGATCACGCTGAGGGATGGTGGAGCGTCGCTGGCGCTTTGCTCTCCCAATCCGTTGTCCACTCAGGATGATGTTGCGGCGTCGCTTGTGCGCGACTACAAGCTCAACGTATTCGCCCTCCGGGGCGACACCAATGAACGCTACCATGCTCACGTCGCGTCGGCGCTGGAAATCGATCCGCAGATCCTCCTCGACGATGGGGGCGGTTTGGCGAACGCGCTTCAGATCCGGCATCCAGAGTTGGGCACAAGCATTGTGGGGAGCACGGAAGAGACCACTACGGGCGTAATCCGGCTGAAGGCGATGGCGAGAGAGAAACTGCTTCGCTACCCGGTGATCGCCGTCAATGATGCGATGACGAAGCATCTCTTCGACAATCGCTACGGAACTGGGCAAAGCACGATGGATGGAATCCTGCGGGCGACCAACATCCTGCTCGCCGGGATGAACGTCGTGATTGCGGGCTATGGCTGGTGCGGGCGCGGCGTGGCGATGCGGGCACGCGGGCTCGGCGCGAACGTGATTGTCTGCGAAGTGGATCCCATCAAGGCTCTCGAAGCGCTGATGGACGGATATCGCGTGATGTCGATGAGCGAAGCGGCGGGCATCGGCGATGTGTTTGTCACGGTGACCGGAAACAAATCGGTGATCGGGAGAGACCACTTCGACAAGCTCAAGAACGGGGCGATTCTCTGCAACTCTGGACACTTCAACGTGGAGATCGACCTGGAGGCGCTGGGCCGTGCGGCTGGCTCCAAGCGGCAGACACGCGAATTCGTCGATGAGTTCGTTCTTCGCGACGGACGCCGGATTTATGTGCTGGGGGAGGGCCGGCTGATCAACCTCGCTTCCGGCGAAGGACATCCCGCGTCGGTGATGGACATGAGTTTCTCCAATCAGGCTTTGTCGGTGGAGTACCTGGTAAAGCATCACAGCTCGCTCGAAAACAAAGTTTACGCAGTGCCAGAGGAACTGGACCGGAACGTGGCTCGCTTCAAGCTGGAAGCCATGGGCGTACGGATTGACCGCTTAAGTATCGAGCAGGAGAACTACCTCTCGAGCTGGTCCGAAGGCACTTGAGACACAGGAGATTGGTACATTGGCACTCATTGAAGGCTGCAAGCACGAACTGGAAATCACCATTCCCGCTGACGATGTGCAGAAGGAAATGGACCGGGTGGCGGAGTCCATCCAAAAGAAAGCCCACCTGCCGGGATTCCGGCCAGGCAAGGCGCCACTGTCCATGATCCGGCGCCAGTTCGGGGCGAACATGCGCCAGGAGGTTCTGGACAACCTGCTCGGCAAGTTCTTCCGCGAGCGTGCCGAGGCGGAGCAGCTTCAAGTGGTCGGCACTCCCAATGTCTCTGATATTCAGTGGGCCAACGACGGCGACCCCATTGTCTTCAAGGCACAGTTCGACGTGGCCCCGGTGATCGAGCTGAAGGAATACACTGGCGTTACCGTCCCCTACAACAGCCCCGAGATTAGCGATACGGAACTGGATGCCCGGATCGAGCAGATTCGCCAGCAGAAGGCCGACTATGTGAACGTGGATCCTCGCCCGGTTGAGACGGGTGACGTCGCGGTGATTGACCTCGAGAGCATTTCGGGCCTGGAGGGCAAACCACTGGTGGCGCAGGGGATGCAGGTCGAACTCGGCGCACCGGACACCATGGCGCAGTTCTCCGAAGGTATCCCGGGCATGAATCCCGGCGATGACAAGGTGATCCAGGTCGGCTATCCGGACACCTACGGCGAAGAGCGTCTGGCCGGCAAGACCGTGGACTTCCGGGTAACTCTGCGTGTCATCCAGAAGAAAGAACTTCCGGAACTGAACGATGAGTTCGCAAAGGATCTCGGCGATTTCCAGTCGTTCGAAGAGCTAAAGAGCACTGTGCGCGCCAACATGCTTCGGGAGAAGGAAGTCGCGGCCCAACGCGTCGCCAAGGAAGCCATCATTGACCGTTTGGTGACTGAGCATGATTTCCCGGTGCCCGAAACTTATGTCGACCGCCAAGTGGACATATTCATCGATCGATTCGT
>JAEUQE010000234.1 GCA_016789785.1 Bryobacterales bacterium | reverse complement strand
CGGAAGCTCCGATCGCTCTCTCCGTATCCCCCGGCGGGCGTCCAGAAATCTACGTTTCGCGGCGATCGCTAACACCCACCCAACCGTTCTTCCAACTAGTACAGGATCGGGTTCAGGTCGAATACGTCCTCGCGCGTCATTGTTCAATCGTCTCAAAACTGAACGGGCCCATTTCGCTCACCGGTTTTCGGTGGGTGTCGGCCTAGGTCTGGGGCTGGAATCACAAATGCAAAAGGAATCCTTTCGTCCAGGGTCGCAAGAGCGGCGTCGTTTGCCTTTGCCAACTCCAGCAAATGGCCGTCCGTGGTCTGCCGCCCGCTCTTTACCCACAAAGGAAGCCGGGAGATGTCGTGGTCGTCAGCGATGAACTCCAACGGGACTTCTCGCTGCCGCTTGAGCCTAACCAAGATCGCCCTTGACTGAGCCAAGGTGAGTCCATAGTGCGGAGCTTGCGACAGCACACGAACGAATCCCAGTTCGGTGATCGCGCATGTCAGTAATTCGCACCCTGTCCCTTTCGGGAGGCTCTGCACCCACAAGCGACACGCTCATGAAATTCGTGCTCCAGAAAGCCGAGCGCGATTAACGCGTTGACATCGAGAAGATATCTCACGGAAGGTTTGACAGAATATCCTGAACCTGCTCGCTGGTTAGTTGTGGAGCCCCCGGACCCGCACTCAGGACCGGCAGACCAGTAACTGCGTCGCGTCCGATGGCGGCCTTCGCGGGGCGCGATTGCCGGGGGGTCAGGACGATCTGCCCTCGCTTCACGCTCGCATCCAGAGCGTCGCCCGGGCGAAGTCCGAGCTCTCGCAGGATTTCGTCAGGAAGAACAACCTGCCCCTTGCGGGAAATGCGGGTCTGCATCGTACCAATATCTTACCGTACCAAGCCGTCTATGACGGATCACGCGCCCCTCGTCAACCGTCTGGAGCATGACGTCAAGGAAGCTTCAACCGTCTCGACCGTCCCCTATTTCTTCGCAGCCACACACTCGAAGTTCGCCGCTTCATCCGTCGACCCGCTCCCCTTGTAACGCGCAGTCTTCGGATACGCACACAGCGGACGCGTGCGATTCGGCTTCTGCCGCGCCGCCACAATCTGCTCCGGTGCAACGCCCTGCTCCACCCATCGTTCCAGCGCCGCGGCCACATTCGCCGACGCATCGCCCCGCGCCGTTCCACCTTGTCCGAATGCGCTGGGACCCGTGCCGCCCGAGCAGTGCTGCACACCGGGCAGCATGAAGAGCCGCACGAACTCCGAGGCTCGCCTGGCCCCCATCTTCTTCACCACGCTCTCGTAGTAGTTGATCGCGTTGCCCGCGGGAATCGCCGCGTCGCACCAGCCATGATAGAGAATCAACTTGCCTCCGCGATCATAGAAGGGCTTCAAATTCGGATCGGTCGCATTCAACACCGGCGCGAGCTTCATCGCGGCTTTCAGATCGCGATCCACATCGAAGCCCTTGGGGTCCCAATTGGAATCGCTGTAGACCATGTACTTGAAGAAGTTCGACGAGAACGCGTACATCGAACTCTTCTCCAGCACCAGCCCCGTGATCCATGGCGCCCAACCCGCCCGGTCCGCTTCGCCCGACATGGGATAGCCGGGGAAAAGCAACTTGCCACTCTTGTCGCGAAGACCATCGTAGATGCCTCGCAGCGCCTTCACCTGCGGCTCGGTCAGGCACTGATCATTCTCGGAGCCTTTGCACAGAAGCACGGATGGATCGAAGCGGCACGCCGCTGGGTTCTCCACCACAGCATCCTTCACCTGATCATTGAGATCGCACGCAGTGAGCGCCGCGGCCTCAATGGCGGGCAGCTTCTTCGCGGAGATGTATGCGGCCGGGTCGGACAGCAGCTTCACGTTCTTCGCGGCCGTAGTCAGCAGGTGCGTCCAATAGTTCGCGGGCGCGCCCGCAATGATGCCGTCATAGTCGTTCGGATACCGCTGCGCTTCCATCAGAGCCTGACGTCCACCGTTGGAGCAGGAGGTGAAGTAGGACCGTTTGGGCTGCTCACCATAGTAAGCCGCCACAATGGCCCTGCCCTTGACGGTCATTTCATGGATCGCACGATGGCCGTAGTCGATGATCTTCTCGGGATGATGCAAAGCCCACTGCGCATCCTGCCCGCCGGCGCGGTGTCCCGTGTCGGTCGACGCCGCGGCATACCCGTTGCGGACCGCATCCGCAAGCCCTCCAAAGCTGATCGCCCCAGCGAATCCGCCGTTGCCCACGCCCTGGAACTTCTTCGTCCAATTCGAGACCGGCATCCAGACTTCGAACTGAATGTCCGAATCGGACGACGGTTTGATCGAGCCCGCAACGCGGCAGATCGCAGGAAGGTTCGAGATGGCTCCGCCGTAAGGAGGCTGAACGGAACCCGTAGTCACGGTCTGGGCCACGGTGATGGTGGTGTTCGGAAGCGAGAGCTTGGCGAGCCCTTCGCAGTCGGCTGCAAGCATCGGCAAGGAAAGCAGAATCAACACGGACACAGGCTTCATAGGGATTGAGTCTATCAGGAGCCGGGAGAGAAGGAGGCAAGGACGCGGCCCGGCCGCAACGGCTGCCACCGCTTCCCGCTCGTGCGAATTCGAACGGCACACCAGGCCGGGGCCTTCAGCGATTTGCCAGCAGACCAAATCCGGCTGGCAAAAGAGCCCGCTCGGCATCGGTCTTCGCGCGTATCCTTTCGCCGGCGCGCGAGAAAGCAAAACGCCGCCCCGGAGAGGGACGGCGTTCGAGGTGCGAATCAGGTAAGTTGTGCGGAGCGACGAGTTACTTCACTTCCACCGTTGCGCCGGCATCGGTGAACTTCTTCTTGATCGACTCGGCTTCGTCCTTGTTGACGCCTTCCTTGATGGTCTTCGGCGCGCCGTCCACCAGATCCTTGGCTTCCTTCAAGCCGAGGCTGGTGATTTCGCGAACCACCTTGATGACGTTGATCTTGTTGGCGCCGGCAGCCGTGAGAACCACGGTGAACTCGGTCTTTTCTTCCACAGCCGGGGCCGCGGCGGCAGCGCCGGCAGCCGGGGCCGCCACGGCCACAGCGGCAGCCGCCGCCGAAACGCCGAGGCGCTCTTCCAACATCTTGACGAGCTGAGAAGCTTCGAGCAACGTCAGCCCTTGAATCTGTTCAGCAATTGCGTTGATGTCCGCCATTTCAAATTACTCCCTATTTCCTTTTGAAACTTGATGCCGCAGGCTTGACGCTGCTAAGCACTAAACTTGTTTTCCTTGACGCCCTGATCGACAACGACCGCGAGGTTGCGGCCGACGCCGCTCATCGCCGAGACCAAACGCTGGGCCGGAGCGTTCATCAGCCACAGCAGCTTGGCGATAATCTCTTCGCGCGGCGGCATGCTGGCGAGGTCCTGGATCTCCTTGACGTCGATCGCGCGGCCTTCCACCATACCGGCTTTGAATGTCAGCTTGGGATTCGCCTTGGCGTAAGTGGTGAGCGCCTTGGCGAGGCCGACCGCATCGCCGGAGGTGTAGGCGATGGAGGTCATGCCGCGCAGCCCTTGCATCAGTTTTTCGGCAGGAGTGCCCACCGAGGCCTTCTCGGCGATGGTGTTCTTCACCACCGAATAGTCGCCACCGGCCTGTTTAATTGTCTTGCGAAGCTCGTAATCCTGTGCAACGGTCAGCTTTTCGAAGCCCGTCACAAACATGTTCGGAGCGCTCATGATCTGCTCGCGCAGGATTTCGCCGTCTTTCTTTTTGTCAGCTTTCTTTTTCATTGAAGTAGCTCCGGAACAGGGTTACGCGATTTTCGTGTTGTACTTGGTCACGTCGATATGCACTCCCGGCCCCATCGTGGAGCACAAGGTCAGGCTCTTGACGTACTTGCCCTTCGCTGCGGCGGGCTTGGCTCGAACCACCGCGCCGATCAGGGTGCTGGCGTTCTCCAGCAACTTGTCGGTGGCGAAGCTCACCTTACCCACAGGGGCGTGAATGACGCCGGTCTTGTCGACACGAAACTCGACCTTACCGGCTTTCACTTCCTGGACCGCCTTGACGACATCCGCCGTCACCGTGCCCGTCTTGGGGTTCGGCATCAGACCACGGGGTCCGAGGATCTTACCCAACCGGCCGACGGAACGCATCATGTCGGGGGTGGCGACCACGGCGTCATAATCCATCCAGTTTTCAGTCTGGATCTTGTTTACCATCTCTTCCCCGCCCGCGAAGTCCGCTCCGGATTCGAGCGCCTCACGGATCTTATCGCCCGACGCGATGACCAGGACCTTTTTCGACTTGCCGAGTCCGTTCGGAAGCACGATGGTACCGCGCACCATCTGGTCGGCATGCTTGGGGTCGACGCCAAGGCGCATGTGCACCTCGACGGTCTCATCGAATTTGGCGAACTTGATTTTTTGGACGAGAGGTACTGCCTCTTCGAGGCTATAATCGCGCGCCTCCACAAGTTTGGAGGCGGCAAGAAATTTCTTACCTACTTTGGCCATGATGTGAATGGTCCTAACGGCTGTCCGGTGTGTCCCTGAGGAACAACTCCTGCGGGCCAGCCTCCCAAGTGATCGCGTCGTGAGTGACGCAATTGTTGAGGATAGCAGGTCAGAGAAGCAGTTGCAAGTTGCCCTCCAAACCAAACCTGTTCAGGCAACCGCGCATTCGGACTCAGTGGACGGAAGTCGCGGGGCCCGGTTCCCCAAGTCGCACCTCGCCGATGCGGCCCAGCACCGTGAACAGAATCAGGCACCCGGCCGCCGGCATCGCCGCAGCGAGCAGAAACACCGGCTCATAAGAAATACGGTCGATCAACTTGCCCGCGATGACGGGGAAGGCCATCCCGCTGATCCCACCCGCGATGCCCGTCAGCGCCGTCACACGGCCCACGGCGTTCTGTGGGAACGTGTCCGAGATGGCGGCAAACATGTTCGCCGAAAGGAACGTATGTCCGAAAAGAACGGCGCAAATCCATCCAAGCGCTGATGCTGCCGACGAGGACGCCGCCACGGCCAGACTGCAGAGGCACAGCGAGGCGCCAAGCCCCATCGTAATCCGCCGCGCCACCGTTACCGTGTAGCCGCGGCGAAGCAACTCCCCCGCAACCCAGCCGCCCCCGACGCTGCCGATATCGCCAAACAGCCACGGCATCCACGCGAACATGCCGATCTGTTTCAGGTCGAAGTGATGGACGCGGCTCAGATAGAGTGGCAGCCAGAAGATATAGAACTGCACCACCGGGCCCACCAGCATGCGGCAGAACATCAGTGCCCACGTCTGTTTGAAACGCAGCAGCTCAAGATTGTTCGGGGGCGCGCCGGATGCCACCGCCTGATCGCCGGCGATGTAAAGCCGCTCGGCATCGCTGATTTCGGGATGGGCCGTCATCTCGCAGTAGGTGCGCGACCAGAGCAGCATCCATAGGACGCCAACCGCACTGGGCAAAAGGAATGCCGATTGCCAGCCAAAGGAAAGAATCGATGCGACCAGAAGCGGTTGTGCGACCACGGACCCAATCATCGAGCCGCTATTGAAGATGCCGACCGCCAGAGCGCGCTCCTTCACGGGGAACCATTGCGACACCACCTTGTTGCCGCCGGAGTAATTGCCGCACTCGCCTGTGCCCAGCCAGAAGCGGAGGCTCATGAACTGCCACTTAAGGGTAGCGAAGGCGTGCAAAGCGTTGGCGATGGACCACCACACCACCGCGAAGGAAAGCCCTAACCGGACGCCCTTGCGGTCCATCAGAATGCCCATGGGGAACTCCCCCAACATCATGCCGGCCTGAAAGGCAGCCACAATGTGACCGTAGTCCTCGTTGGAGAGGTTCAGAGACTTGGTGAGGATGGGCGCGACGACGGAAAGGGACTGCCGGTCGATGAAGTTGATAACGGTGACCAAAAAAAGAAGGCCCAGAATCCGCCACCGGATCTGCCTCCGGACAGGAGGCAGTGGACGCGGGTCGGTGGCGGACCGGGCCTGCCAGGGCGCCACAGGTTAAGCTCCCTCGGCAAACTGTATACGATGTGGCAAAGGGGAAATCTACCAGACCCTTGCGCGAGATGCAAGAGGGCTGTACCGATTTTGTTGGCTGGCGAGGGAGGGGCCATTGCGGGAACCGGTTGACTCAAAAACACCCTCGCTCCTTCTCTCGGGCAGGCACTTGTGTATCCTGGCCTACTGAACCTTGGATCAGCGGGGTGCTAGGACCCGCTGAGAGGAGGTACTGCCGAACTATCTGCAAGCGCTATCGCTATCGATAAGAGAGCTGGTTAGGCCCGTGATTTCTATCACATATCTCTACCACCTAAGGCGTTTCCCTCTATTCTGACCTCGCCCGTTGGTCGATCCTACAATCGTGCGCCAAAAAGGCCCAAGCATTTCCATGTTCAGAAATGTGAATCTGTCAGTCCGATCCGCGACGAGCCGCTTCTCATGAGCAGATCCGCCAAGCTTTTTATAGGCGCCATCCTCCTGTTCGGAGGCATGGCGTGGGTGCATGCCTTCGCCGAGATGTCCTGGAGTCCAGGCCTCCGTTTCGTTGTCTTCTGGATCGCCGCGCTCATCACCTCCGGTTGGAAGATCCGGATCCCTGGCATGCAGGGCACGTTGTCGGCCAACTTCTTCTATGTACTCATCGGAATCGTCGAACTGAGCCTGATTGAGACGATGGCCATTGGCTCGATGTCGGTGCTCTTTCAGTACGTCTGGCGCTCGCAAGCGACGGTGAGCGTGCTGCGCGCGGCGTTCAACATCTCGAACGTCTCGGGCGCGATCCTCATGGCATATCGTGTTTTCCACGCGCCCGCGCTGATTGACCTCGGCCTCGACTTTCCTCTTCGCCTGGCCATTGCCACCTGCTTCTACTTTGTCGCCAATACGGTTCCCATCGCAGTTGTGATCAGCCTGACGGAGAACAGGCCAGCGCTTTCCACCTGGCGCGATTGCTATCTGTGGTCCTTTGCCTACTATATGGTAGGCGCGGCATTCGCAGTCATGCTCCACTGGGGCGAGGCCTTCGTCGGATGGCAAACCGCGATGCTGGTGGTCCCGATTATTTACATTACCTACCGCTCTTACGATCTGTATCTGGCGCGCCTGGAAGCGCAGCAGGTGCAGGCCGAGATCCAAAAGAGCCATGCCGAGGAGATGGCGGCGCTGCACCTGCGTACCATCGAAGCCCTTGCCCTGGCGATCGAAGCCAAGGACCAGACAACACACGATCACCTTCAGCGAGTGCAGACCTACTGCCGCGAGGTTGGCGCCGAAGTCGGCTTACCCGAGCCTCAAATGCAGGCGCTGATCGCCGCATCGCTGCTGCATGACATCGGCAAGCTGGCTGTACCGGAACACATCATCTCCAAGCCCGGCCGCCTCACTCCGGAAGAGTTCGAGAAGATGAAGATCCATCCGGTGGTGGGCGCCGAAATTCTCGAACGCGTCCAGTTCCCATACCCCGTGGTTCCCATTGTTCGCCATCACCACGAAAAATGGGACGGCACCGGCTATCCGGCGGGCCTCAAGGGCGAAGAAATCCCAATCGGGTCACGCATTCTCAGCGCGGTGGATTGCCTCGACGCGCTGGCCAGTGACCGGCAGTACCGCCGCGCCCTGCCACTGGATGAGGCGATTCGCATCGTTGACAGCGAATCGGGCAAGGCGTTTGATCCGCAAATTGTCGAGATTCTCAAACGCCGCTATCGCGAACTGGAACGCAAAGCTCGCGGCGCGTCTGTGGTCGAGCCCGGCAAGCTGTCGACCGAGATCCGCATCAAGCGCGGCGCGGCGCCCGCGGCCGGATTTGAGGCCGCCCCTCCGTTGCGAGAACCCGAGTTTCTCAGTACGATTCACGCGGCTGGCCAGGAGGCCCAGAAACTGCTCGAAATCTCACAGCAGTTGGTGGACTCGCTGAGCCTTCCGGAAACCATGCGGCGCCTCGCCGATCCATTGCGAAAGGTGGTGCCCTTCGATTGCGTCGCGCTTTATCTGGTTAGGGACCGGGGCCTTGTCACCGAGTTCGCCTCCGGCCACGATGAGGCACTGTTTTCGTCGCTTGAGATTCCGCTTGGCCAGGGGCTTTCTGGTTGGGTTGCGGAAACCCGCAAGCCCATCATCAACGGCAATCCCGCGGTGGAGCCGGGCTACTTGAACTCACCTGAAAACTACAGCCTGCTTCAGTCCGCGCTGGCCGTTCCGCTGGAGGGCGCCACGCGCGTGCTCGGGACCTTGGCACTCTACCACAAGGGCAAGGATGCCTTCAGCCGCGACCACCTCCGCTTCGTCCTGGGAATCAGCTCCAAGCTAGCAATATCGATCGAAAATGGCCTGCGCTACCGGATCGCCGAAGACAGCGCCGGCACGGACTATCTCACGGAGTTGCCGAATGCGCGAGCTCTCTCGCTGGAACTCGAATCGCAGGTGCAAATAGCCCGCCGCAACGGTACGGCGTTGGCTGTCCTGGTTGGCGATCTGGATGGGTTCAAGGCCGTCAACGATCGTTTTGGCCACCTGGAAGGGAATCGGGTTCTGCGTTCCGTCGCAGTGAAGTTGAAACAGCGTTCGCGCCATGGCGACTTTGTGGCGCGCATGGGTGGCGATGAGTTTGTCTGCGTGCTGCCGGGTGTGGGCCCGAGCCAGGGCGCCCGCATGGCGCAGCGGTTCCGCGAAGCCGTCGAGGAGGCGGGCAGGGAGTCGTTCCCGCCGGTGCCGCTCTCGATGAGCATTGGGATCTCCTATCTGCCGATTCATGGTCTCGACGCCGATCGCCTGCTGGCCGAAGCCGACCGGCTGATGTATCAGGACAAGGAGACGCGCGACGCCGCCGGCCTGCATGCACTCTCAGCGGTGTTAGCCAAACCCGCGGCCGCCGCCGCCGGCGACCGGGCTCCTCTTGCCGATTCGGCCTGACGCCAGCACCGCGAGAGCAGCAGGGTAACGCAGACTTCAGTCTGCCGCCTCGACACTCGCCCGTGCCCGGGGCCGGCGAATGTCCTCTGGAGATCGCGCATTGCGTCACCGCGGGCAGCGCGGCGCCAAGCTGCGCAAGTGAAACGATATTGGCCCTGGCACTGCCGCCAGCCCACCGTTGAACCCCGTCCGCGATGGGCGTACAGTGGTTGCAGGCCGCGCGTACCCGGCAGTCCCCCCAGGGGTCAGCGCGCGACCCCCAAGGAGAGCCCCATGAGGAGCAACCGCCCGACCCGCCGCCAACTGCTCGCACTAGCCCCCGCGCCGCTGTTCGTCCCCTCGCGAGTCCTCGGCGCTTACGCCCCGTCCAAGCGCGTCAGCGTCGGCGTGATCGGCGTCGGACGGCAGACCGTCACGGTGAACCTGAAGCAGTTCTTCGCCATGCCCGAGGTCCAGATCGCGGCGCTGTGCGACACCGATTCCTGGCGTCTGGAATCCGCACTCGCATTGGTCGAGAAGGCCACCGGCCAGAAAGGCTGTAAGTCATACCGGAACTATCAGGAGTTGCTTGCCGATAAGTCGATCGATGCGGTGTTAGTCGCCACGCCGGACCACTGGCACGTCCCAATGTCCATCGCCGCCGTGAAGGCAGGCAAGGATGTGTGCTGCGAGAAGCCCCTGACCCGGACCATTGGCGAAGGCCGCGCGCTTGCCGCCATGGTGAAGAAGCACAAGCGCGTCTTCCGCACCGACAGCGAGTACCGTTCCAAGCCCTGGTATCATCAGGCCCGCGAGGCGGTCCGCAACGGCCGCATCGGCGTGCTTACGGCTATCCATACGGGTGTGCCCAAGGGCGATATCGGCTGCCCGCCACAACCGGAAATGCCGGTGCCTCCCGAACTCGATTATGAGATGTGGCAAGGCCCCGCGCCGCGCGCACCCTACACGGAAAAGCGCGTCCACAAGCCGCATTCCTATGAGCGGCCGGGCTGGATGCGGAGGCTGGAATACTGCGACGGCATGATCACAAACTGGGGCACTCACCACAATGATCTGGCTCAGTCGGCAAACGGGACGGACCGTACCGGTCCGGTGGAAGTGGAGGGAAAGGGAACTTATCCGGATCGGGATAGTTTTTGGAATGTGTTACTCGATTTTGAAGTGCAGTACCGTTACGCCAACGGAGTCCGGCTGACTTACAAGATCGACAAGCCCTCGATCCGGTTTGAGGGCACCGAAGGGTGGATCTATGCCGATGACACGGGAAAGATCGAAGCTTCGGCGGCGTCCATTCTCAGACCGCCCTCCGGCTCGGACTGGATCCGCCTGCCGGTAAAGACGGACAAACAGGACTTCATTGATGCCGTGCGCACTCGCGGCGAGACCATGGCCGACGCCGAAGTTGGCCATCGCACCACTTCGCTGTGCCACCTGGGTCATATTGCGATCCAGGTAGGCCAGCGGCTGGAATGGGATCCGCAACGGGAACGCTTCAAGAACAATGAGGCGGCGAATCGCTTCCTGGATCGCCCCATGCAGCCGGTCCGTCTCAGCGACTGACGACGCGCTGCTGGCCCGCCGCATTGCGGCCGCTGACAAGCAAAGCGCGAATACCGGACCGCGTGCGCCCGGCCTCTGCTGCGAACGATAGACTTACTTCGCGCGGGTATTTCGGTGCCGCGCGCGCCGCCGGTGAACTTGCTTATCGACATGTCGAACGGTTTGCCCGGCTCCCGGCTGCTGATCGGCGAAGCGGCCGAGTGTCCGTGCTCTTCGTTCTTCCATGCACCGGGACAAGATCCACAGGGAAACAACCGGCGCGCAGTGGCTGCAAGCTACCATGGCATGGTCGAGCAGCGGCGAAGGCGATCGTATTGTGTGCGCAGGTCAGTTTCGGACAGCGTTGCCTGAACCAGGATCTCGTCGATGAGTCCGGCATAGGGATGGCCCCGGAATCCTGACCCGATCCGGATGCGAGCGCCGGGAGTTTCATCTGGGAATGTCTCCAACAGCTCGGATTGGTGAGCTCCGTTCAGGTATACAGTCAGCTTTTCCGAGGTGGCGGTTAAGGCGATGCTGGTCCAGACACCAGCGGGCGTGCCGTCGCTGGAGATCATCTGCCTGGTTTCGCCGGAAGGGAGTACGATGCGGAGTTCGATTCTCGTGTCAGGACGCCTGCGGATGCTCCAATGCGGACTGCCGTCGGCCCGTACATGGTCGACGAGGATCTCCTCCCGGCCAGACCGGCTCGGATGGGCCCACATACTTGATGTGTGGCCGGCTTTGATTGTTGGACCATACGCGCCGTCCAGCGCCAGAAAGGCACGGTCGCCGTCGAAGGAGAAGGCCTGGCCAAGGATGCCTGCTCCGTAGGATGCGCCACCCTGGAGTGTTACGTGACCGGCACTCCTCGTGTCCGTTCCGACGCCATCGCCGGAGAGGTGCCTGTCAATCGCACCAACTGGATCCTGGCACTCAGCGGGAGGCAGTTTCACGATCCGAACCTCATTCGGATCGTAGGAGATTGTGTACAACTCCGGACGGGACGGCGAGAAATGAGTCCAAGTGGCATTCGTCTCGGCGGCCTCGGTAGGGCGGATGCTTACGGTGTCAAACACGAGCAGCCGCGAATTTGTCCCAAACAGCGAATGCCGCCCATCGGGCGAGAATCCAACCGCTCCCGAGGCCGGAACCGCCAGCGCGGCCAGATGTTGGCCACTGGCCAATGCGAACGCGTGCAGCACGCCCGATGGAAAGGCGGGGCAACCCTTGTGGTCATACCCGGTGGACGAACAGGCATCGGAACCGTCGATCCACACCTGGGATGCGGCTGGCGAGGCGGCAATATGGCCGCCGACGATGGGTGCGTCGTCACCGACGGAAAGAATGTTCTTTTCGGTGGCGTAATCGAGCACTTGGATCCGGTCATGGCCATCCCTGCCACCGGGACCGCCTCCGCAACGGGAACTGATCCAGAGGCGGTTTTGCGAGGGATCCGAGGTGAGATTCTGAGGACAGCGGATGCCTGGGATCGGAGCCACGGCTTCCGTCTTCGTGTCCATCCGCTTCAGTCCCTCATAGCGCATTGCGAGATAAAGACGCTGCCCGTCGGGGGACAACTGGATATCGTTGACGGGTCCACCAGTGGGAATATGGTGAGCCCGTTCCGCCGCCAGGTCGACCACGTAAACTCCATCGCGCCCATCACATAAGTAGAGCCGTCGGCCGTCCGGCGCCATGGAGACGATGTGGGGTGCGCCTCCGACTGGAATCAGGCGGTCGACCTTGGCTTCGAGGAGATTCACCACGGCGACGGCGCCGGCTTCAGGAAGCGCTACATAGAGGAGGTTGCCGTCCCGAGAAAGGACGGACCTCGCTGGCGCGGACGGCAGTGCCACGCTTCGGACTGCGCCGGGCCGTGACAATCCAGCCAGAACACGGGGAATCGGATATGGCTGCGGTTGCAAAACTGGCGGGGTTTGAGATTTCCAGGATTGGGCGAGGAAGACGGTCAGCAGAAGGGCAAGAGCGGCTGCGGCGCCTGCGATGCGCTTGCCAGAAACGGCATGCCTCCAGCTACGGGGCAGGGATGGTTCTGTCGGGATCTCGGATTCGCCAGGCGGCGCCGATTCCGGAGGGGGTTGCACCGAGGCTGCTACCGGTAACCCGTTCGTCGTGGAGTGGCTGACATCAGGAGGTGAATCGGCGTTCTGGGTTCCGGCTATGTTGGCGGGTAAGGTGATGGGGGCGGGATCGGGTAGCCGGACCCCAATGAAGCGGTAGCCAACCCATCTGACAGTTTCGATGAAGCGAGGATGGTCAGCCGAGTCGCACAACAGCTCCCGGATCTCGCCGATGTGCGCGCGGATCGCCTGCCTGCTGTTGACGGAACGCGCTTTCTCGTCCGGCCATAACGCATTCTCGATGCTGTTGTGGTCCACGACCTCGGGGAGCCCCTCGGCCAGCAGGCGAAGGATCACTGCGGCCTGGGGCGAAAGCTGCACAAGCTTGACTTCGTCCTTATGTAGCTCCTGGGTGTGCGGATCAAAGAAAAAGGTCGGGCTCGCTTGGCCGTTGCCTGCGGAGTTGGAACCGGGTTTTGCCTTGAACAGAATGCGCGTTGACATCACGTGCTTTCAAACAGCCGGAGAAGGCTGCGATCAGGAACTCTGGCCGGTGGACCGGCCTCGCTGGGCGAGTCCCCTCCGACTTCGGACCGGGATTTCGTTTTGAACAAGCTACTACAGATTGCAAGAGGATTACAAGACCCTCCAAGGGTGCTTTGGGGCTGTGTCTCACCGAAGGTTTGTTGAGAGGCGAGGCCCGTAGGGGTTGCTACGGACGTATCCGCACGAAACCTACCGCAAACGTACGATGGTCTGGACGCCCTGGCCAAGCAAACGCTTTTATCTTGAATGAGATACAAGCCTACATGAATTCCTACGCCGATCGCATGCAGAGCACTATCGATCTTAGCTTAGGTCTGTGAAACAATCGCCACTTCAACGAAGAAACGTCCCGAACGGAGGTGCCCTATTCCCCGGCTCGCACTACTCACCATCCTCACGGTACTTACCTGGACGTCCACCTCTTTCGGCGGCACATTTACGGCCTTTGGGCCGCTGACCTACACCCGCACGACCAGCGCCCCGGCCCCCGTCACGAACACGTTCACCGTGCTGGATCCGGCAACCACCTTCACGCTGCAGATCACCAACTCGACTGTCGCATCCGCCGTGGTGACGCTGAACGGCGCGCAAATCCTGGGACCCAACGACTTCCGCCCGGTCATCCCCACCATCACGAGATCGGTCTCGCTGCGGGCGACCAACCAGATCACGGTCGAGATCCGAGGTGCGCCAGGAGAGAGATTCACACTTCAGATCACGGGTACGGACGACGTGCCACCCAGTCTCTCGATCACCT
The DNA here is from genome assembly GCA_016789785.1 of Bryobacterales bacterium. The sequence goes on along the minus strand of JAEUQE010000234.1, from coordinate 208 downwards.
CGCCGCCGGACCGATCCACGGTCGCGACCCCAACCGTAACTCTGCAAGGCACGGTGAGCGATCGGACCTCCGGCGTTGCCTCGGTGGCATGCAATGGCGTCGCGGCTACGGTGACCGGTACGAACTTCACCTGCGTGGTGCCCCTGACGCCTGGGTCAAACCTGATCACGGTGCGGGCAACGGACCGCGCCGCGAACACGGCCACGGC
>JAEUQE010000233.1 GCA_016789785.1 Bryobacterales bacterium | reverse complement strand
TTCACGCTGAATCCTATTCTCGCCCTGCTCAGTAATTAAGACCAGGAAAAGTGTCTCAGCTATATTGGCACGGAGGGATAGTTGTTGTACGCCGCGAAAAACGGCGGTACCAGAATTACTGTCACCACCAATGCCGACAGAAGCGCTCGTTTTCTGTTCATGACGCTTACCTGTCGCTTCGATGTAATTGGGCCAAGAGACTTGTCTTCAGCGGTCGTCCGCCAAAAGGAAACTCAATAAAGCCAAAATCCGAATGCCGAAAGCTGATTGCCGGTCGCTCAGCGCTAATCGCTCAATGCGCCCTGGAATCCGAACGCTTTTGCGCCTCCTGCGGCGCCTGCGCTCCACAAACGATCGTCGGCACTGCGACAAACAGGTCACATTCGCATGACATTCCTCGAAGTCCGCGGCTGGACAACACCTGCACCGCTTGGAAATCCGGATTGTCGGGCTCGTCAGTCTTGTTTGAAAGGAGCGGCACTCGCGCACAGCCAAAAAGTCTCGGGCTTGTCACCGCGTCCACGCATTGAGGAGGAAAGGAAGTTACCGTAGCGTCATCGAATGCGCCGCCCGATCGCACCGCGAATAACTGGGTTCGCCTGCGCGGCAGGACGGTTCTCTTACCGCAGCAAACTGCACACAGGCGCTCGCGTCAGCGAATAAAGCAGAGTGCGTTGTGGGGAGATGCCGATTCGGCGAAAACGCACCGGAATCCTGCTTACCCCGGATGTGAGCTCTTTTGGGTACGAATTGCAAGCGCAAAGTGAGACTCTTTGTCGTTTTGGTCCCGGCGGCGCTCCATGGTGACTCCATCACACAGATTCAGGCGATAGGGCTTGAGCCGTTCGCCTGACCAATTGCAAGTCTCCACAATGGAGCCCGATTCCACGTTCAGGCGATTGCGATGTGCAAGGGTTTTGCAAGTGGCAGTTTTTGCAATAAGATAGGGTGGGTGCCCTTCGAGAGCTCGCCCCGACGAGAAGATCTGGGCGAGTTCAGGCAGAGCTTGAGTCCGAGTAACGACGTGTTTTGGCTACTGGCCAGTGGGATGCAATTCAGTTCGCGCTTACGAGTGGATTGGGGGAATCGCGCGGACGACCCTCGCACTTCTGGACTCCTGTCCCACTTACTTGAAGTTACTGTAGGGACCCGCCTGCGACACATCGCCCAGACTCAGACCATCCTCATCCCACACGACCTTACCGGCACGTATCGTCACCGCGCAGCGCAACCGCCGGTCGGCCGTAAGCTTCGCGAGACCGGAATCCAGAAACGCGAACTTACCCCGTTCCAGCTTCAGAATCGCGATGTCCGCCTCGGCGCCCTCGTTCAGCGTGCCGAGTTCGGGCCGCCGAATCGCCTTCGCCGGATTCACCGTACTGCGCTCGATCACCTGCTGCAAGGTCATCCCGAGATTCAGAAACTTCGACATCGTCTGAATCATGGTCGCCCTTGGCAGCATCACGCTGCGCTTGTGAATATCGGTCGAGATTGTGTCCGGCAGGAAGCCCTGTTGAATTGCCGGCGCGGCGATGCGGAACCAGAAACTGCCGTTGCCGTGCCCGACATCAAACAGTACCCCACGCTTGCGAGCCTCCCACATATACGGCTGCACTTTCTTGTTGTCATCGATCTGCGGAGTCAGCCGCCCATAGAAGTGCGTGTGGATATCACCGGGGCGCATGTGTTCGAGAATCAACTCGCGATAGCCGCGGCCGGGCTTGGGATGAAAGTCGACCATCGTCACCGTCCCCGACTCCGATGCCGCCTTCACCGCGTTGTCCACGGCAATCCAATCCGCGGGCTGATAGTGCGCCGTCTTGATACCGACAATCACGTCCCGGTGCTTCTTCACCATCGCCACGGCCTTGGCGACATTCATCTGCTTCGGATCATCCTCCACCTGCCCGCCATACATGCCCGCCGCCACGATGTTCAGAAACGCGAGCAGGCGGATCTTCGCGTGATCGATCACCTTGCGGCGGAAGTTCTCGAAGTTATCCGCACCGGAGGAGCCCGCATCCACCGCGGTGGTCACGCCCGAACGCAGCGCATTGTGATCAGGATTGAGGTTCAGATCGGCGCCTTGCGCATCGAAGTGCGTATGAATGTCGATGAGCCCCGGCGTGACATAGTATTCCGACGCATCCACCACCACGCGCGCTTGCGATGCCGGCAGATTCGGCGCAACCTTCACGATCTTGCCGCCCGTGACCGCGACATCCATGCGCCCGTCGCGGCGATTCGCGGGATCGATGACATGCCCGTTACGGATCAGCAAGTCGTAGATATCGGCCGCGCTGGCAACACTGGCAATCAACAGCATCAGGATCTTCACGGCAGCACCTCGTAGTTGCCGGCCTTCGTCCATTCCGGGAAGCCGCGGCCCTCGGCGTCGAACACGAGTTTGCCTTCACGCACGGTCGCGACCGCTTCCAGTTTCTGCTTGCCCAACATCTTCTTGCCCCACGAATCCTTGAACGCGAAGACGCCGTCACGCAACGCCAGCACCGCGATATCGGCGATGGCGCCTTCCGACAACGTGCCGATCTCGGGATACTTGTGGATCACCTTGGCGGGCACAACGGTCGACTTCGCCACCGCATCCTGCAATTTCATTCCAAGCAGCATCATCTTCGACATGCAGTTCGGCATGTCGGATTGCTGCATCAGGATGCTGGAGGAGTGCAGATCGGTGCTGATGGTATCGGGGAAGAAGCCCTGTTTCGCAGCCGCCATGGCGACGGTCCACAGAAAGCTGCCGGCACCGTGACCAAGATCGAAGAGCACACCACGTCGCCGCGCCTCGATCGCGTACTCCTGCACACGGCCGTTGAAACGGCTGACGATCTCCACTTGCCGGTCGTTGTACATGTGCGTGTGCATGTCGCCAGGGCGCATCACGTCAAGCAGCTTTTCGCGCGAAGTGCGCCCGGTGTCCGTGAAAATCTTGTCGTCCACCATCACGGGCACGTTGCCCAGCCGGCCTGCTTCCACGGCGCGTTTCAACGCGTCCCAGCCGGGCTTGCCGAAGTGCGCCACTTTGACGCCAACAATCAGCCCCTTGTGTTTGCGGATTACCTCGGCGGTTTTCTCGGGCAGCATGTCTTCGACGTTATCTTCCGACGCCGAGCCCACCATGCCACCGCCCGCGATGTTGATGAGCGCCAGCACGCGCGTTCGCACTTTGTCCACGATCTTCGCCTTGAAGTCGTCGAAGGTGCGATAACCGGGGCCACCCGCATCGACCACCGTGGTTGTGCCGGTGAGCAGAGCCGTGTCGTCGGGGAAGATCGCGCCCTCGTAACCATAGGAGTGGAAGTGCAGATCCACCAACCCTGGTGTGACGTAGAGCCCGGAGGCGTCCATGACTTTGCGGGCCTGCGCCGGCGGGATGCCGGCCGCGACTCTCGCAATGCGCCCGTTCGCCACAGCGACGTCGCGCACCGCGTCCACACCATTGGCTGCATCAATGACGTGACCACCTTTGATCAACAGATCGTAGGGCTGCGCCATTGAGACTACCGGCGCGCCAAGAGATGCGATTGCCAGACCGAGTAGCACCTTCATGGAACAGTCATCCTATCACTGCTCACGTGGCACAGGCATGCATCGATGCACCACGGGAATATAATGGCACCAGGCAAAACGATGAGACTCCTATTGCTCGCCTTACTTCTCGTCATCGAATGTTTCTCCCAGGATCCGCGCGGCCGCCTTCTTGGCCGCGTCATCGACAGTTCCGGCGCCGTGGTCCCCGGCATACCCGTCACGCTCACGAACCTGGAAACGGGCGTCGTGCTGAACGCGCAGACCAACGCGCAAGGCAACTATCTCATTCTCTACATCAACCCCGGACGCTACCGCTTGTCCGCGGAGCTATCCGGTTTCAAGCGCTTCGAGAATCCGGGCATTGAGGTCCGGGTGGGTGATGCGCTGACCGTCGATATCACCATGGAACCGGGCGCACTCTCGGAGTCCGTTACCGTGACTGCCGAGACACCGCTGCTGCAATCGAGCGAAGCCAGTATCGGCCAGTTGGTGGATACGAAACGGCTGACCGAGCTGCCGCTGGCGGGAGGCAATCCGCTCTATCTGCTGCAGCTCACGCCGGGCATCATCGCCACCAACGCATCGAGCCACGGATGGTTTCCCCATGCGCTGGATTCCATCAGCCAGGTGGCTGCGGTCGGCACGCGGACGCGATCGAATCAGTTCGCACTGGATGGCAACCCGATCATGACGCAAGGCGGGCAAGTGTCGTACTCGCCGCCTCCCGAAATGATCCAGGAGATGAAGATCGACACGGTGCCCTATGATGCGGCGCTCGGCGGATTCTCCGGGGCGAACTTCAACATCGTGACGAAGGCGGGGACGAACCAGTATCACGGCGATCTTTGGTTCAGCCATTACAGCCGCCCTCTCACCACGCGGAACTTCTTCGTCAACCGGTTCATCTTCGATCCCACCACAGGACCGATCACCGAAGAGAAGAAGAAGTCGCAGTGGCCACCCGTGCTCACCAACCGCTATCGAGCCACGGCCAGCGGTCCACTTATCCGAAACCGCACGTTCCTCGTCTACGGCTATGACCGGTTGGACCGCAAACGGCCGGTAACCGGCAATAACACAGTGCCTACGGAGTTACAGCGCAACGGCGATTTTTCCCAGTTACTGGCATTGGGCTCACGCTATCAGATCTTCGATCCATCGACGATCCGCGCCGAAGCGGGCGGACGCTTCTCCCGCCAGCCATATGCGGGAAACCGCATCCCAGTGGCGAGGATCGATCCGGTGGCCAAAGCGCTTCTGAATTTCTATCCGCTGCCCAACAACGCGGAAAATCCGGAAGGCCGCAATAACTTCATCGCGCCGATCGGAACCCGCATTGACTACTTTTCGCACTCGGCGCGCCTGGATCATACGTTCAATGAGAAACACCGCGTCTTCGGCTCAATGGCGTACTCAAACCTCGACGAGCCGGGCGGACGCCGGTTTCCGGACAACCTCGCGGTCGGCCAGGTGGAAGACCGCCAGCATCGAGGCCTTTCGCTGGACGATGTACTCATGTTGAACGCGTCCACAGTGCTCAATCTGCGCTACGGATTCACGCGCTATCTCAACAATCTCGGGCCTGACAGCGCAGGCATGGATCTGGCGGCGCTTGGATTTTCGCCGGTGCTGCTGCGCCAGATCGACCCAACCACGTCCGCCTTGCCTGCGATCACGATCCAGGGACTGCAGGGATTGAGCCAGAACAGCGGCTATATCTCGGCCACGAATTACCATACGTTGACCGGGAATGTGAGTTACTCGAAGGGGAATCGGACTTACCGTTTCGGCGGCGAAATGCGCGTATTCCAGGAGAACCGTACGGGATTCGGAAACGTTGCGCCGAGCCTCGATTTCCAGGCGGCATGGACGCGTGGTCCGCTCGACAACTCGCCCACGTCGCCGATCGGCCAGGGCCTGGCTTCGTTTCTGGTTGGCCTGCCTACGGGCGGCGGCAAGGATATCAACGCCTCCTATGCGCAGCAATCACGCTTTTTCGGTCTCTTCTTCCAGAATGACTGGCGTGTCACGCCGCGCCTCACCTTGAACATGGGGCTGCGCTACGAACTGGAGACTCCGATTGTGGAACGCTACAACCGGACGGTGCGCGGCTTCGACTTCGATGCGCCGAACCCCATCTCAGACCGTGCGCGTGCGAACTATGCGACCGCGCCGATTCCTGAACTGCCGGTGGGACAATTCCGCACCGCGGGCGGGCTGCTGTTCTCCGGTGTTGGCAGCGTGCCGCGCGGGCTCTGGCGGACCGATCGCAATAACTTCGCGCCGCGCCTCGGTTTCGCCTGGACTGTGACGCCGAGGACGGTGCTCCGCGGCGGCTTCGGCATGTACTATGAGTTACTCGGCGCCAGTTACAACGACGTCAATCAGCAGGGGTTCAGCCAGCGCACGAGTGTCGTGCCCAGCCTGGATAACGGGCTGACGTTCCGCGCAACCCTCGCCAATCCCCTGCCCGATGGCGCACTGCAACCCGCGGCGGCTTCCGGTGGTCTGCTGACGTTCGTCGGCCGCGCGCCCGGCTTCTTCGATCCCACGCGGCGTAACGGCTACATGCAGCGCTGGAGCTTCGGCGTGCAGCGCGAGTTACCCGGCCGCATCGTGGTTGAGACGATGTATGTCGGCAATCGAGGTACGCTGCTGGGCGTCGACCGCGACCTCAGCGCCGTTCCCGGCAGTTATTACAGCCGCCTGCCCGTTCGCGATCAGGATCGAATCAACTTCATGACGGCGAACGTGCCGAACCCGTTCTTCGGAATTCCTACGTTTGACGGATCGGGCCTGGCGGCTCGCAACATCACCCGGGCGCAGCTTCTCACGCCGTTCCCCCACTTTTCAGCGCTCAACACGACAGACGATATCGGCTATTCGTGGTATCACTCGCTACAGGCACAGTTCAACAAGCGCTTCTCCCACGGCATGACGCTCGGCGCATCGTACACTTGGTCGAAGTTCATGGAAGCGGTTGAACTATTGAATGCGTTCGATCCCACCCCAGTGGAGGTCATCTCGCCGCAGGACCGTCCGCATCACATCTCGGTGACCGGCATCTACGAACTGCCGGTGGGACGAGGCCGGCGTTGGATGGCGAAGACTCATCCCGTGCTGGACGGGATTGCCGGTGGCTGGCAGGTGCAGGCGATCTATCAGTGGATGGTGGGCCCGCCGATCGGTTTCGGGAACGTGATTTACAATGGCGCGAGCCTCAACGACATCAAGGTTGACAATCCTACTGCGGAACGGTGGTTCAACACTACGGGCTTCGAGCGTGATCCCGCACGCCAGTTGGAGTGGAACGCACGCGCCTTTCCGCTGCGGCTGAGCGGGCTTCGCGCGGATGGTTTCAACCAGTGGGACATCTCCCTGATCAAGACCTTCCGGATCACCGAGAAGATGCGCTTCCAGCTTCGTGCCGAGGCGCAGAATGCGTTGAACCATGCAATGTTCGCGGCGCCAAACACAGCCCCAGCCAACACATTGTTCGGGCAGGTGAACGCGACGCAGTTTCCGGAGCAGCGCCGGATCACGCTTGCCGGGAAGTTGAGCTTCTAAGGGCGCTGACCGCGCGGCACACGCCTCCGGCGAAGAAGCCACACATCTTTGCTTCCAGCGAACACTCATCGCTGTTCCTGGAGAAGCGCTAACTAACCGCGCGGCATACGCCTCCGGCGAAGAAGCCACACGTCTTTGCTTCCAGCGAACACTCATCGCTGTTCCTGGAGAAGCGCTAACCGCGCGGCATACGCCTCCGGCGAAGAAGCCACACGTCTTTGCTTCCAGCGAACACTCATGGCTGTTCCTGGAGAAGCGCTGACCGCGCGGCATACGCCTCTGGCGAAGAAGCGGTCACGGGTTGCCAAGAACGCCATCTGCATGTTCTGTGGAGTTACCCGCGCATCCGTGGTGATTGCGCGTCGCGATCGATGGCCGCACGCACGTCGCAAGCACCGCATAGACTATGGGGATGCGTTCCTTGTACGCCTTCCTGATCTTCGCCATGTCCTGCGGCGCGCAGCCCGCCGTCACGTTCCTCACGCCGCCCTCCGGCGAAACTGCGGGCGCGCCAAAGCTCGCCTGCGCGTCGCTACATGCGCTTACCGGCTTCGAGTTCACCATCGAGAGTGCGACCATCATTCCCGCGGAGGGCGATGCACCGGAGTACTGCCGCGTGCTGGGGCAAGTGCTGCCGGAGATCCGCTTCGAAGTCGTATTGCCACGCTCCTGGAACCGCCGGTTTCTGCTTACCGGCAACGGTGGCTATGCGGGCGACAATCTCGATTCGCCGCAGCGGGGGCGCTTGCGTGTCGCCGCCCTACGCCGTGGATTCGCCGCAGCCGTGACCAACACCGGCCACGACAATCGGGATGAGCCTCTTGCCACGTTCGCGGTAAACCGGCAAAAGCTGCTGGACTACGCCTACCGTTCACTGCATGTCACGGCCGAGGCGGGCAAGCGCATCGCCGCGGCCTACTACGGCTCACGAGTGCTTCGTTCGTACTATCAAGGCTGCTCCACGGGCGGGCGCCAAGGGCTGATCCTCGCGCAGCGGTTTCCGGAAGACTTCGATGGAATCGTGGCGGGCGCGCCCGTGCTGAACTTCAGCGGCACGATGACCGGATTCGCCTGCCGCGAGCAGGCTTTGAGCGCGGCGCCAATCCCCTATCCCAAGCTCGCCACGCTGGCCGAGCGCATCTACGCGAAGTGCGACGAAAAGGATGGATTGAAGGATGGCCTGATCGACGACCCTCGCCTATGTGACTTCAAAGCCTCGCGCGATTTGCCGCGCTGCGCACAGGGCGACGATAACGTGAAGTGCTTCACTGAAGCACAAACCGGAACACTCGAAAAGATCTACGGTGACATCTACAGCGGTGGCAAACGCATTTTTCCGGGTTGGCCAGTAGGCGCGGAAGTGTGGGTGGACGGACGCAGTGGATGGGATGCGTGGATCATCCGGCAGAACGGTGAGAAGACCATCGCCTATCTCTTTGCTGAAAGCTTCTTCCGCTACATGGCATTCCCCCGCAAGGAACAAAGCGTGGAACTGCACACGTTTGATGTCGGCGAACACGGACAGCAGTTGGATTGGATTCACAACATTCTCGACGCCACCAATCCGGACCTCACTGCGTTTCGCGGCCGGAAGGGGAAACTGCTGATGTACTTCGGGTGGGCAGACCAGTCATTGAATGCGCAGATGGGCGTGGACTACTATGAAAGCGCCGTGCAGAAAATGGGTGCGCAAACATCAGAGTTCTTCCGTCTGTTCATGCAGCCTGGTGTGTTTCATTGTGGCGGCGGCGTCGGCCCCGGCAACTTCGAACCGATCCCGATTCTCGTGGATTGGGTGGAACAGGGCAAAGCTCCGGATCGAATCACCGCCTCGCGCATCGTGAATGGCGCCACCGTACGCACCCGGCCTCTGTGCCCCTATCCGCAGAAAGCAAAGTATCAAGGCTCCGGCAGCATCGACGACGCAGCCAACTTCCGCTGCGTCGCGCCATAGCCGCTACATAGCGCATTCACTCGGGTGCGCTACGGTCTCCCGCGAACCCAATTCAAGTTTCGCCGGTCGCGCTTCGTTGGACGGCCGAACGGGAGATCGTCGAACTGCGGCATCGCCTTGCGTTCCTCAGCGGCCTTCTGCCGCGCCTCGCGGCTGGCTTCCGTTTCGCGATACAGCGTCTGCGCCAATGCGGCGGGGCCCCGCATCTCGCTCAGAAGCAGCACTTCCACTTCGAACTCGCCACTGTCGTTCTTGATGCGCAACATGTCGCCGGCCTGGACTTCGCGCGCAGGCTTCGCAACGTGACCATTCGATGAGATACGGCCCAAGTCGCAGGACCTTGCGGCAAGGGAACGTGTCTTGAAGAAACGCGCGGCCCACAGCCACTTGTCGATTCTCACTCGCGACATGTTTCCATTCTCCTACTGGCCGGCGTAGGCTTTGCATGCCAGTTCCGTTCCCATGCCCGAGATCAGCAGCCGCTCCTTCTTGTTGGAGAGCAGCCGCGCCGTCCAATCCGTGAAGCCGCCGTCGATCAGTGCGAAGCGATGTCCGTCGCGGGTGCGCGGCGAGATCCGCAGTGCGAACCGGGAGTAGTATCCAAGCCCCTCCAGACGTGCCGCGTTGAAGCGAAATTCAGCTTCCGGAAAAACCGCACGCAGAGGCTGCATCACTTGCCGGTCCAGGATCGCGAGCGCTCCTTCGACCTCGCGCAGGTCCGTGGGCAGCGCGATTTCGTGCTTTGCCAGCAAACGCTCTGACTCACCGGGGCGATGCGCTCGCACAGCCTCGCGTATCTCTTCGCGAGTCACCCCGCGCGCCGTCAGAGCAGCTTCCGCCGCATCCAGGTCAGTGATCTCAACGATCGGGGCCTCGAACGCAAAACCCTTCTCGTTGAGCTTGCGCATCAGGCGCAAATAGAACTCGAGGTGTTCGCGCAGATGACGGTGTTCGAATTCCAGCGACCCGGCATCGCGTCCCGCTGTCACCATTGCAAACAACCGGAAGTGCGGTGTGAAGCCGGGAACGTCGAAAGGCTGAAGCCGTACGACGCGATGACTGGCGCACAGCCGCACTTCGGCAGCGTCGCGCGATCCAAGTTTCGGCCGCCGTCTCCGCGCACACTCGATCGCCATCGCAATGGTGGAGTCTCCAAGCGACTCCGCGTTGCGGATCGTAGTCAGCAAGTTCTTCTGGCTGGTACCGCCAAGTGTGTAGCTCGCGCCCAGAGTGCACACCGGGGAGAGGTCGATCGCTTCGAAGCCGGCAGCCGTTTCGAACGCGATGCCATCGAACTGATTCATCAGTCTCGCGCTGGCACTGGAGTGGGTGAACAAACTGTGCGCCGCAGTGCGAGCAAGCAGGTTCGCCGCGCCGGTGTGTTGGGCTCGCGAATCATACACGTCGAGCAAGAGCGACTGCAGATCACTGAGCGGCAAGTCCGATGAAAGCGCGGTGTGCAAATTCTGTCCCGCCAACTCCCGCAAGATGCGCTGCGTGATCTTCGACGTCATTCGCACAGAATAGCGCGCGCCAGACTGCCGCCGCGCGATGATGGCATACTGGTCAAGCCGCGATGAGAACCGCTGTTCGACTGCCAATCTCCGTCGACGTGGCCGCACTGCAGCGCGACCTCGACACGGCCGCGCGACATCAGTGGATCACGCACTTCAACAGCGGCTATTTCGACGGCGATTGGAGCGGCATCGTACTGCGAGGCCGTGAGGGTGAGATCGGGATTGTGCCAGGGCAGACATCGTCGGCGGATGGATTTCGCGACGCGCCCGTGCTCGAAGCATGCCCTGCCTTTCGATCGGTGCTCGAACAGATCGATTGCGAACTGCTCTCGGTTCGATTGCTGCGATTGACGCCTGGTTCGGTGATCCGCGAGCACAGCGACTGGGATCTCAGCACGGAGCACGAGACCGTGCGGCTGCACGTTGCGGTGCGTACCAATCCACAGGTGGAGTTCTATGTGAACGGCGAGCGTGTGGTGCTGAACGAAGGCGAGTCTTGGTACCTCGATCTCAGCAAGCCGCATCGAGTGCAGAACCTCGGTGCGACGGATCGCGTTCACCTGGTGATTGATTGCGTTGCGAACGCGTGGCTGCGCGCGCTCATCGCCGCCAATACGCAGCGGCCGCACGAGGATGCGCGGCAGGCGAATCCGTTTGCGGAGTTCCAGCAGGATGTTTGGCGCCATCCGCATTTACTTGCAGAGTTGTTGACGGTGGACACGGAGCATTTCGCCGAGAGCGTGGTAATGATTGCGAGGCGCCATGGCCATCACATCACCGCTGAGGATGTGACGGCCGCGCAACGCCAGACGCGCCGTGAGTGGACGGAGCGGTATCGCGTGTGAGCCTTGTTGATTTCGTTCCCTATTGGGTGTCGTTCGATTCAGGCTCACCACAAGTGAAATGGTGCTATGCAGGTAGCCGCCGGTTCACCGATGGCTTCTTCGATGACACCATCACGGCGATGCTAAGACATCCCTTCGCTTCCACGTTTCCGTGGACGACTCCGATTGAGGCGCTGGCGGACATGGAACCGGGGCTGCGGCCCTCGGGCTTCGTGTTTCACATGTCGCGATGCGGTTCGACTTTGATCTCGCGGCTGTTGGCGACGAGCCCGCGCGTATTGGTGATGTCGGAACCCGGGCCGCTCGACGCGGTGATCCGGGGCGGTGATGCGCAAATCCCGCGATCGCAGCGCGCCGAGTGGATTCGCTGGATGGTGCGCGCGCTGGGCAGACCACGGCACGGCGAATCGCACTACGTGATCAAACTCGATTGCTGGCACATGCTGGACTGGGATCTGTTGCAGGAAGCTTTTCCAGATACGCCATGGATCTTCGTCTATCGCGATCCGTTGGAGGTGCTTGCGTCGATCGAGAGACGGCCTTCGTATTGGAGCCTGCCAGGCGTTCTCGACGCGACGCGATTCGGCCTCACGGATGCGGAGGCGCGCGGCTTGATTGGACCTCGCTACGTGGGCACGGTGCTGGATGCGATTCTTGCCAAGGCTGAGGAGTGTGCGGCGCCCGGTGCGCTGGTGAACTACACCGAATTGCCCGGCGCCGTGTGGCAAAGCATCGCCGCACGCTTTGGAATTGTGCTGAACGAGGAAGAGCGCTCCCGCATGCAAGCCGAGTCAACGCAGGATTCGAAGAACCCGGTGCTTGGTTTCACTGAGGACAGCGCGAGTAAGCGGGAACGGGTAAGCGAGCTTGCACGCGCAGTTTGTGGCGAAGCCTTGCAGAAACGACATGACAATCTCGAGGCTTTGCGAGGCCGACAAGCTCGACCGCCGACGTCCCGAGAGAATCCAAGTTGACTGAGACCGTAGATGGCGGGATGAGACCGTCCGAAGAAATGGCGTGTCAGTCTAACGGTCGCTATCGTGAGAGGTTTCTCCAAGTCCGCTCGCTTCCGGTTTAGGTCGCCATGCAGCCATCCATCGCTCACTTAGTGAAGCAATATCATCATCCAAGTTGAGCCGGTACATTTCGTTTTGGTTACCGATCACTGTGAGCATCAGATAGAATGCCGACTGGAAGGCGAAGTCTGCTTCCTCTTGCTGGGATCTGTCACTGCGTATTGAGGCTAGCGTCGCGTGTATCCTTAGGTTGGGAATTGAGTAGGCACCAAGAATCTGATCGGTAAAGGGTGGGCCCACTCTTTTTGCCATTGAAGCGACATCGAGATGATCCCACGATGCGGCAACGCGTTTCGTCCCACATTTGCTGCAGACGATCGCCTCGAATTCAGGCTTGACCTCCTGATAGCGTTCTTCGATATCGCGAGCAGTGTTGGCGGGACCGAGAGCATTGTTGAATTCCTCTTCGGAGACCACTTCCAGAGCCGTTTTCGCTATTCGGCGCTCCTGTATCGCAGCAAATCGTACAAACCGTTCAGCCTTCCCTGGATTCTCCATTATGTAGGCTGCAGTGACTGCTCTCTCGAACATACCTCGAAGCAACTTCATTGCGCCACTTCCGAAACCATGAGCAGCCAGACAGATGAGTTCGTTGAAATCATCCCTGCACGCCTGTCCGAGATCAAAGACGACATATTCCGCTCGGTCGGCGGGTTGATACTCCCGGCCAAAGCACTTGTTAGTAAGGTCGATAAGGGTGTAGAAATGCTGTTCCAACCGCGCGTGTCGTTCCCAAAACGCTTGTGCTTCGCGAATGCCCCCGAATTCGTAAACGTCTGCCACGCCACCATCCTACGCGAAGCCGTCCGGCCGTCGCGTGTGCCACTTCGTCGATTGCTCATACGCAAGCGCCACGCGCATCGGGACGCCTTCCTCGCACAGCCGTCCTGTGAACACGAGGCCGCGGGGCAGGCCTTGAATGAAGCCGCATGGCACAACAATCTGCGGATGCCCCGTCAAATTGGTCACCGTGAGCGACGCACCCGGAGGCGACACCAGCACGTCCCACTTGCTCATGAATCCGTCCATCGTCTTCATCAGCAGCGTTCGCGCGCGTTGCGCCCGCAAGTACTCCACCGCCGGAATCATTCGCGAACTTCGGAAGGAGTTCGGCCACGCACCCGGCCCCTGATCCTTCAGTTGATCCACACCGCCAGTGCGCGTCAGATCATCGAACGCCGTCGCGCCTTCCGCACTCAGGATCACCAGCAGCGTGCCCGCGTCGAACTTCGGCAACTCCACGGGCTCCAGCTTCACACCCGTCTTGCGCAGATCGTCGATCGCCTGACGGTAGAGCGCCCGCTCCTGCTCATCGGTCTGCTCAATCTCTTTTTCCAACACGCCCACGCGCAGGCTTGCCAGCGGACGCTTCGGCTCCCATCCGAAAGGCGCGTTCAGCACAGTGGCATCGCGCCCATCCGGCCCGTGAATCACCTTCATCACCAGCGCGCAATCTTCCACCGACCGGCAGATCGGCCCAACTTTGTCCATCGTCCAACTGAGCGCCATCGCGCCGTAGCGGCTCACTCGTCC